>JAFGTU010000316.1 GCA_016933985.1 Sedimentisphaerales bacterium
AGCCCGGCCGCCTTGTCATCGTGGTCGTCGTTGGCGGCCAGCTTCTTGCCGGTTGCATCGGTGAGCGTAAGCACCGAATCCAGCGGAGACATGAGGCGGCGGGCATAGACTTCGGCAACGATCTTGTCGCCCTCGCGGCCGTCGAATTTGAAAATATCGCAATCACCCGGCTCATCTATGCGGCCGTTAAGGATAATGCCGGGGTTGATTGTCTGAGCAAATCCCTCCCGGTTGTTCGGCTCTCTTTCAACCGATTCGGGCAACTCGCCGAGGGCGAAAGGAACGGTGTTGGAAACGAGGCCCTTGTTATGCACGCAGAGCGGGATCACGCCCGGCTGTTTGTTTGCAGCGTCTATTTTAAGCTCATCAGCAGGCAGGTTCCACCCGTTGAGCTTGACGGTTGCCGCGTCGCCGGCTCGGCCGCCAAGCGGAAATATGCTCGTGACGAACGGAAACTCCCCGACCGTGACGCGATAGACGAAATCCTCGCGTCCTCGATAGACGGCGTCTTTTACCTCGATGATGTATTCGCCGTCTTGAGGAATCTCGTAGAAAAGGACCGGATCGGGGTCGAAACGGTAGTCATCATCGTAAGCCAGCTCCTTGCCGTCGGCGTCGTAGAGCGCCAAAGTGGCCTGAAACCAGCCCGGCACGGCGTCGGCCAGATAGGGAGTTAACTCCCTTGCGCTGACGGCCATTACCAGTTTCTGGCCTTTGGTGAGGTTTAAGCGGAATTTGTCCACGTCGCCGGGCATGATCTGGCCGTTTAGAACGAGCGGAAGGTTGGAGAAGGCAGCGGCGTCCGGCTGCCCATTATTAGGCTCTTTCTCGCTATATTCAGGCAGTTGACCGACGTGAAAGGTGACGGGATTGGACAGGCCGAGGTTAGTCTTGAGTCTCAACTCTCGCCGGCCCGGCTCAGCGTCAGGAGCCACAGTAATCCTGAGCGTAACGTCTTCGGCGAGCTGCGGGTTGTCTCGATTTCTGTTTTTCGGATTGGCGAGCTTCTCCCTGATCTGAGTCATTTCTTCTCTCATTGCATCTATGTCTGCCTCGCCGTCGGCATTCTCGGATGTCTTTGCATCATCGGCGGCCACGCCTTTGCCGTCGTTCTTCTTTTGAGGCTTGACCTTCTCCTGGAGCTCTTTTAGCCGGTCTCTGAGCAGGTTGAGCTCTTTTCCGTTGAGCGGCTTTACATACTCGACGAGTTCGGCTTTCACTCCTCTTCCCGAGACGGCGACCTCGCTTATTCCGTCCAGAAGTCGTCCGGCGAGTTTCACCTCGAGAGTCTGGCCCTTCTGTCCTCCGGCGGGATAGACGTAGCCGATGCCCGGTTTTCTCGCGTTCCGTGCACCGGCGGCAAAGACAGCGATTGGCAACGAGCCTGCCAAGATTCCAAAAGCGAAAAGAATTGTCTGCCATCGATATTGTTTCACGGCATCCTCCATTGGCTATATAATTTCTTTCAAAGGTCCCGCCGTCTTGAGACCGTCGGCAGCCGACGCTATTACGCCGACGTCGAGGCTCTGCGGATGCGGCAGCTTCGCATTAGTATCGATGC
The DNA here is from genome assembly GCA_016933985.1 of Sedimentisphaerales bacterium. Lineage (GTDB taxonomy): Bacteria > Planctomycetota > Phycisphaerae > Sedimentisphaerales > Anaerobacaceae > JAFGCD01. The sequence continues at coordinate 1,562 of JAFGTU010000316.1, forward strand.
CCAGCAGCTCGTACATGCTGGCGATCAAATCCACCGGATAGACGGGACGCTCCTTGACTTCTGCGGCTTTATCGTCTGATGCCCCGACTACTCTGCCGCCCTTGAAGCCGCCCCCGGCGACCACCACCGAAAAGACGTTTCCATAGTGCCCCCGGCCGCCGTTCCACGGAGCCTCCCACATCACTTTTGGTGTCCGTCCGAATTCGCCGCCCCACCAGACAATTGTGCTCTCTAACAGCCCGCGATCTGACAAATCCTGCAGCAGGGTGGCCATCCCTTTATCCATTTCCGGCAGTTTCCGCCGCATCGCCTGGAAGTGCTCTTTGTGGGTGTCCCAGCCTTTGTAGTTGATGGTCACGTATGGGACGCCGCGTTCGACAAGCCGCCGCGCCGCCAGACACGATTGGCCGAACCAGTTGCGACCGTACTGCTCTCTCAACTCATCCTTCTCCTGCGAAAGATCGAAGACCTTGCCCCCGTCGCCGAGGATCAGGTCATACGCCTGGTCCTCGCACTTCTCAAACGCCGTTATCTGCGGATTGCCTTTGACGGCCTGACCCAGAGTGTTGAGCTTATCGAGAAACTCACGACGGCTCTTCTGTCGTTTCTCCGTGATACCCTGAGCGACCACCCCCTCCACAACGAACGGCGTCTTTGCAGGGTCGCCGCCGGTGGCAAAAGGCTTATATCGTGACCCGAGAAAGCCGGCCTCGGAGAACCGGCCCTGCGGGGTCGTCAGCACGATGTAGGGGGGGATCAGGCCCGTGTACGCCACATCGTATCCCTTGAACAGCGAAACAACCGCCCCGACGCATGGATAAACCTGCCCGTCGCCCGACTGCCGACCGGTCTGAACCATGTACGAGGCTGTCTCGTGCCCGTTGATTCCGTGCGTCATGCTCCGGATGATTGAGTACTTGTCCGCTTGTTGGGCAAGCATCGGCAGCAGCTCCCCAATGATGATCCCATCCACATTGGTCTTGATCGGCTTGTTCAGCGGCCCCGTATAATCGCTGCCGGAGTCGGGCTTAGGATCGAAAGTATCCATGTGCGCCGGCCCTCCCCACATCCATATCTGGATGACTGCTTTGGCCTTCGGTTGCGATGCGCCCGCCGCAGCGCTTGCCAGTCGCTCCGCCAGGAGCAGCCCCGCCGCGCCCGCCAGACCTTTCTTGATCGCCCGCCGCCTCGAAATCTTCATCTCCCACAGGTTGGGGCCGTGTGCGTTATCTCGAATCCTCATATCGTCACCTTATCTCTCATCATCGATTCATATACTTTGTCAATGCCGGTATAGAAACTCAGGGCTATTAATCAACGCCCAAATCAGGTCTATTACAGCTTCGCGTCTCTGTGTTCTGTCGGGCCCGGTATACACTGCGATTGCTTTTCCCTCGTCTTCCGTTGGAAAGCGCGAAATGATAGTCAGATATATCCCGTTGATAGTCTCTGCGGCCGTTTGCCTGCCCTGCAGCAGAGAGCGGAGCTTAGGGCCTTGCTCAATCTTTTTCTGGATGTGGCTTGAGTTGAGCATGTGGAGGCTTTGATCCGCCGTGGGCCGGCTGCTTCGCTCTGATTCGAGCCCTGTATCACGTGGGGGCCTGCCGAACATCTCAAGGAATGAGCTGGTTATGCTCCCGTCGGCCAGCTCAATCGCTCGTTGCTCCTCCGGGATAAACGTGAAGGGCTCGGGAACCGCGCTGGAGTATTTGTCCGTCGAGCCGGTGATCTGGTTCAATGCGTCGATCAAGACCTCGGCTTCGATCCGCCGCAAAGGATAAAAGGCGAAATGCGCCTCGGCTTCGGGCTTGTTGCTCGCCGGGATACAGGAAAGCTGGTACGTGTTGGAATTCAGGATCAGGCGGTATAAGTGCTTGAGATCGTAATTGGCCGAGATCAGCTCGCTCTCGAGATAGGCAAGCAGCTTCGGATTGCTCGGTGGATTGTCCGGGTGGATGTCATCCGGCTCGTGAATAATGCCGCGCCCGAGCAGCCACGACCAGACCCGGTTGGCGATGTTCCGTGTGAACCATTCGTTCTTGGGATTGATTAGCCAGTCTGCAAAGATTTGCCGCGGATCCTTGTTCGAGATTATGCTTGCCCTGACGCCGTCCGGGAAGACCGGCCTGGAGGGCAGCTTCGGCGAGTTGGGATCCGGCTCTTTGTCGGCATCGAAGCAGATAATCTCCTCCTTCCATTCTCCCGTGCACTTATAGCTTATCTGCGAAAAGAAAGCAGCCATACCCGCCAGACGCTCCTTAGGCCACTTCTCCGCCCGCTCGCCCATGAACGTCAGCGCTGCCATTTGGGCGATTGTCTGGGGATCCTTGCTTTGCATCGCGCGGTAGAAATTCACCTGCGGGACTCGAAAATTGCTTCCGGTTGCCGTTAGCATCTCTCGCACGAATTGGTCGTATGGCATATTCTGCTTTATTGCGGAGTAAATCCAGCGGTGGTATGCCTGTGCGGCGTTCGGCCACAAGTTGATTGGGAACTCGGCCTTGACGCGAAGCAGGTCGCCCCACTTCATCGCCCAGTAGTCCGCAAACTCATCACGTCCCAGGAGATGATCGATTAGGACGGCACGTTTGTTCGGGGCCTTGTCCGCTATGAACTCCCGCGCCTCCTTTGCGGTGGGCAGCGTCCCGATAACATCGAGATAGACCCGCCGGGCAAAGACGGCATCCGAACACATATTGGCCGGCTCAATGCCCAATCGCTCCAGATCTGAGAAGACGAGCTTGTCTATTTCGCCTTCCGGGGACGGGGCAGGCCCCCTCTCAAAAGGCTTCTGCACCGCTGCGGAAACGGCCGCTGCAAGAAGTGCCGTTACAAGAGTTATGGCTCGCATCAAAGACATTTTCGTCATTTAGAGAAACTCCAAGCATGCATCAGGGCACCGGCAAGACAACGTTCACCGTGTCTAAGACGCTCCTCAAGGCCGCCATATTGCACAATCCGAGGCTTTAAGCCCGCCCAGACCCTTCAGGCACGCCATACCCGATATAATACCAAAATCCCACGCCACATTTCAAGAGCACAGTCGATTTTGACCGGAAATAGCAGAACCTTCGTGGTTAACCCTCCCACATCCAATGCAGAGCCATTATCCTAAAGTCCAGGAAGTTGACCTCACAGTCGCCGTTTATGTCGCCGGCGACGATTATCTGACAAGGCGATTCTCCAAAGTAAGACTTGCTCGCTTCACTTGTGCCGCCGTAGGCGCCCATGTTGATTCGCCCGCCGTTGGGGAACGGCTCTGAGCCGATAGGATCCATCTGGTCCCCTGTATCAATACATGGACTCGTTGCATCGTCCCATACCCAGCTTCCGCCGTTCGGATTCCATCGCCCAGCCTGAGATTTGAGGTGATAATCGCCATCGACCCAGAAATCATCGTTGGTGTCTTCGGGTGTTCCGTTTACATCCCAATAACCCGGATCGGCAAAACAGGGATCCGCGTCAAGATTGCCACCAGCCCATAGGACCTCGAGAGCCGGATCGTAGACGCCAGATGCACCACCTCGCAAGTCGCTGTACTCAATCAAAATACGTGAAGCATCTTCATTCCATATCTCGAAGTCGCCATCCCAAAGGATGCAGTTCTTGACCGTGATCGCCTGTGGATACTCATGCTCATAAAGACCAGTAGCAAGTGCGTTACCCCTGGGTGCTGAATTGCCGACAAGAGTACAGTTGAGCAAGTTCGCTTTGCCTCCGCCTTCTTCCCCGTCGATAAGCAAAGCCCCGCCCCCATAACCAGCCGAGTTGCCTGCAAGGACACAATTAACGAGGACCTGGGAGCACTCGTAGATATGGATACCTCCGCCATAAGCCTCTGCTTTATTCGCGCTAACGATGCTGTCCTTCAATTGAGCAGTACAGTGGGCTATAGCACCACCATTATGTGCCAGATTGCCGGAGAGCAGGCATCTGGTGATAAAACCACCGTCACCTCCACATATTGCCCCACCCACGGAAGCGGTGTTTGCCTTGAAAGTACAGTCCGTCAGGGCGATTTCTGTGAAGTATCCGTTGTACATTCCGCCTCCGCCGTACTCTGCCCTATTGCCAATAATCGTGCAATCACGGACCGTGAATGCGCAGTCAATTTCAACGAGGATTCCGCCTCCCACGCTGTCATACCAGTCTTGACCGTCGGCGTTTCCCCCTGTAATCGTAAATCCGTCGAGTAGCGTATCCGCCGGGGGATATGAATATGGCTCGCGTAGTTCGCTCCATACAACGTGGTAACTATTCTCCTGCCCGTTGATAAAGCCGGGCGCATCATTGCCCACCAGATCTCCGCTCAGAATAGTCTCGTACAATCCAACGCTTCGGACATTCGGGTCCGGCTCACCGGTTCCGGCGTAGCCGCCTTTGAGTGTTACGCCGTTGATGAGTTGGAATGTTGCCTCTCTATCCCCTGTCCCGTCCGGGTGGAGCGTATCCTCGTCGGGTCTATAAGTGCCCTGAGC
>JAFGTU010000317.1 GCA_016933985.1 Sedimentisphaerales bacterium
CGTGGGTTTGACATGGCCACTTCCTTTCTTTGAACTACATACTAAGTCAAATTCAGGAAATGTCCAATTCCGACTGAATCATTACACCTGTACTCTCGAAGCGTGAGAATAACCGGCACGAGACGCCATTGCTCTTTGTCTGCTCCCTTCAGCACCTCCCAAATCGGTATCTTTCTCTGTTTTTCATCTCTCTTCAGGAGTTTGATGATTTTCCTGTCGTCTGGACCTGCCAGAAATACCGCGGCCGCAAGTGACTGTAAAGCCTGCATTAGGTAGCTCTTGCCTACTCCTGCTTGACCAGTAACAACAAGTAATGGGTTTGCCAAGAGTGTTCCCACGCTCCGACCAACTTCCTCTGATTCACCAATCGAAGGAATGTTAGGAAAAATAAGAAAAGGGCAACTCAGATTATTAAAAGCATCAATGACATTTTTGCAGTACTGCTCCAGTATACTTGAGTCCAATGTTGCGGGCAGTTCCTGTTCCGGCGGCTTCACTGGCTCGACATACGGTGGCGGCACAAAATCTCTGTTAATGTGGATCTTTACAGCATCAACAAGGATATCGTAGAAGAACTTCAGGCACAGCCTTGCATCATATTCTTTAATTTCTTCGGGGTTAAAGTGCACACCAGGATTTATTGTTGACCGTATCTTCCGAATTTTGTCGTAAATTTCTTTGTCTATCTTGTTTCGGAGCCTCTCTATGTTTTTCTTATAAAGCTTCGGGGCATCTGTCTGATCCTCTAAGTAATGAAAATAGATCAGATGTATTACGAACTCCTCCAAAGCTGTACGGACATTCACAGCATACACCTTGATATCCGAGAAAATATGCTTCTCCGCGGCTTTTAGACTTGCACCAACTTGCCCGAACCCCTCTCCCACAAAGTCGAAGTTTGACATAAATCTTGGCTCCTTAGATACTCGCAGACCACAAGCTGCAATTATCGATCAGCAACATAATCAAAGATGAGTAACGTATCATCAGATTTCCACCATCTCCCCGTCCTTCACAATCATAACATTATCGCCAAAAAGTTCAGGATATTTTTCGGGGAAGAAAGTGTGGATGGGGATTATGAATTCAGGCTCTATTGCCCTGACGAATTTCTTCAGATCATCAATGTAGGCATGCCCGCTGCAATGAACATGCAGAACAGAAACATGATTCTTTTCCCAGAACCCTTTCACACCAGGAAAGTATCCATCCCACATAGAGTAAATCAGAGTTGTTCCTTCCAAGTGTCCCTTCTTTGAAAATATTTGTTTGGTCAAGTATGAGTCTTTTATAACCAGCCTATTCCTAACGCCTTGCATCTGATCATACGTTATCTTTGCTGATTTGAACTTGAACAGGCTTTTGTCCTCAGCCATCTTGTCTGTGTAGCTGTTAGGAACAAAGAATATCCTCATGTTCTCCCCCCAGTCAAACTGAGGTATGTGGGCAGATATTTTCTTCAGCTTGTGAAGAACGAGCGCAGTATAGGGATCTATTACAAAGATTCTCCCGCTTCGCTTACAGGCCCTATATACAGAGACCAGTCTGTCGATATTCTGGGAGGAACAAGCCATAAAATACATCCGCTCTTTGTTTCTAAAAAGATCGACCAGCTTGTTCTCTATATCCTCTTCGCTCTTATAGTCGCCTTCCTCTCTGCCCATCATCGAGCCTTCAAGCAGCAAATATGAGACGTTCTGTGGAGGCCGTCTTAACATGTTGTCGAAGAGGATCCCCTTTCTTCCGTGCGCTCGAAAATCCCCTGAATAGAAGATTCTCTTGCCCTCAGCCTCTATCAAAAACGCCAGAGCGGCAAAGCCGGAGTGATCGACCAAATATGGTGTTACGTTGAAATCCCCTTCCTGAAACGGTTCCCACACCGTAACCGGCCGGACGTTGCCTGCCTCGTAATTCGTCTGCCCGAAGAAATGGGAGACTTCAATCAGCTCCTTACACCCCTCGCTAAGATAGACGGGTATTCGTGAATTGATGAATGATAAGAGGCCGTAGTGATCCTGATGCGGATGGCTCAATAGAACCGCATTCACAGTCGGCTGCTCACCTTCATACAGCCCTTTTATTCTCGGCAGCACACCACTCAGGATTAGCTCGTCTTTTGACTTGCCCTTGAACCGGCTGAAGTCAAACTGCTCCCTGTTCTCATCAACTAAAGGCAGCCCAAAATCAATCAGAACGCGTGAACCCCCCGATTGAAGCTCAACACACGTCCCCCCAATCTCTTCCGAACCTCTGTGAATGGTAAGTTTCATATGCTATCCCAGTTGAGCTTATTTCTTCAGACCAACTTGAAAGAAATCGTCGTAGATTTCATCGCAAATGAAGTACTTCCGTAAAGCAACAAAAGCGTTCCCTGAATACATTATGAGCCGCCTGTCTATGTAATTGTCCATACCCTCAACTACTCGCCTCTCAACAGTCTGGAAGTCAGATTCGAATCCCATAACTGACTTTGCCCGAAAAACCTGCCCCATTCCCTCCTTGAATTCAGCATGCAAAGGTATAAGAATTTCTTTGTCTCTGAAGCCATCCCTTAGCACACCGACAAGAATGGGAAGAATCTCAGACATTTTGGCTGCCACTTCATTTATGATTCGGCAGCGGGATAGCCGGTCAGTATCACCCGAATGAGCCAATTGATTACGTGCGGCAAGCAACTCTGATATCTTGTCTGATTTCTGGTAATAGCCGGAACCAATTGAGATCATTACTGGTATATAGTTGGCGGCCTGTTTGCACATTAGCCCAAAGAGTGTCGCCCAAGTTCCGTCGCTCACGGGCTTGCCTGATTCAACACGCCCTATCGCATCGGCCAAATTGGCTGGTTTGGGCTCACCGGAGCTCGGCCAGTTCTGTTCAAATTCCTCTATAGCCAAACAGGCCATTACTTGATAAAGCTTGCCTGCAAAGTTCACACCGGTATCTGCTTTTTGATCGGGATCGGCCCGGAGAAAGTCACGGTAGGGCTTCTCGATGAAATATGGTAACGGTTGTATCAGAGAATCAACTTCTTCCAGATATGCACTTCGGGTAATTTCTATACCCTGCAATTTCCTCCATGTAAGATCCAGAGTTTTTTCTGCTGTTGCCCGTTCCTGTGACAGAGAAAGAAATGTCCTGCTGAAGTGTTCTCTTGTTGCCCTCAATTCGATTGCCCATCTGATTTGCCTCTCTGTCTGCCGGGGGATTTCTATCACTATTTCCGAGAAGCGTGTCACAAGGTCACCGAGTGAGCTTGCATTCTCCAATTTCGAGAGTACAGTTGCACCCTCTTCGGTATTGCTAAAATAATCAGTTAAGAAAGTGGTGGATGCCTTTGGAAGGTTCGGAGCTAGATATATCCCTAAGTAATTGTACTCATCACTAAACTGATAATGTGTATGCTTCAACGGCTGGAATATCCATCTCCAGAGTAATCCAAACGGGGGTAACTTAGGTAAGTTTAGGTGTTTCAGGAATGTAGAATGGCCTTCACATGTAGGTCCCCATAGGGTCGAAAAACGAAGAGACCGTCTCGGAGTTAGCGTAACAAAATGTTCCTCAGCCGAAGACCTAAGATCTTCAGGCATCTTCTGAAGGTAACGTTTCAAATCGAGAATATAAGGCTCTTTGTCAATACAAACAACGAGATATAGGCCTGAAACAAATTCTGAAAGCTTGCGTTTTACTGTATTAACTCGAGCAAAAGGGCAGTTCTCAATATGTGACTCTTTCTTTCCACTTAGAAGGAAACGCAGTATTTCCACAAGCTCACCAGCATTGTGTACTCTGAGGAATGGCTCATATTCAGGATACCCGTACGTGAGATTTCCATCCTCTGGCAAAACAAAGGCTTGAGAGATATTTTTTTCTTCAACTCCAAGCCAGGGCACGAATTTAGCTTGAGACCACGTGCGTCTTTTTGGGTCGAAACTGGATTTGGGAAAGTTAGATTCATGTATGTAAAGGTCAAGAGTTTGCATTCTCTCACCCGTGTTACAATACGACCAATCATAAGCGATCTCCGGGACGACCTGCTCAATTGCTTTAGCACACGCGTCCAGAAGCAAATGAGGGCGACCGGTGGAGTTTTCACCTTGTCTGTTTTCAGAATTGTCGTTCATAACCTACATCCTTTCCAATATGAACTGCGGTCAACAGGATGGTTTCAGACAGATTTCAACGATCAGACGCGGCTTGAATAAATCGGCTAATGCCATCATTCGTTGACTCAAAACATATTATCGCTCAGAGAACCAGAGAATTTCTCACTAACGATTTCCAGGAACTCATTCCCGGTCATCCAATTATTCATATTCTTCTTCCCAATGGGATCGTCTTTGAAATCCCACTTGTACATCCGTTCTCTTATATGTGCTGGGGGAGAATTTCTCATAGCACGTACCCCCCCAGCATTATATCCAACCAATATTGCATCACCTTCCGTCCGACATTTTCTGACCATCTCGGAGAAAGGCAATTGCCCACGATAGTTGGGTCCGCTCCTGCTCCTTTCAACTGGACTTGACGGATTCGAATCAGCGCCTTTAGTTGCCGTTTCAATACTCTCCAAAATATAGAGCGGTGAATCAGAAACATCCAAACAATCGAAAACCTTCTTCCATGTGACTATCTTATGGCTTTCAGATGAGGGTTTACCTTTTTTGATGAGAAAGACGAAATGGGTTCTTACTCCTAAAAGGTCTTCCATGAAATATTTTTGTAATTCTGTTTGCCCAATTCTTCGAATGCCCCTTTGTTCAAATATTCTCTTTTCCTCAGACTTTGCTGGATAGGACCCTTCGCCAGATTCGGACTTGGCTTCGATACAAATTGCACTGTCTTTCGATGTATGAATGACGATATCTGGCTTTGCTTTGAAAGACCATTTGAACTTGCACACATTGAGCAAGTCATCATTGTCAGAAATGTGTTCTGCAAAACTTGGCAAGCTCCATGTACCTGGACTTTGGATGTCGTGCTCAGATGCTTTGGGGACAGCTCCGAAAAAACGGTTGAATTCCACAATGCTCTTTTCAAACACGCCTTGGTCGCATTTAAGAGTCAAGAAGCTCTTTATTAATCCTCTTTTCTGATCGTTTCCTTGTAGCTTATTCCAGAGGTCGCGAAGATAAGAATATTCAACATACACTCCAAATTGCTCCTGAACAATTTGGATGTTCTTGTCTATCAGTTCAAGAAACCTCTCCATATTGCCAGGCTTCAAGAGCAGATAGTAAAGAACCGCGGCAAAGTTTCTTTCTTCACGATTGAAACAAGAGTAGTTCTCAACGATGCCAGCATACTCCCGCATGTTCATTCCCATATTGCATTCCTTTCCTATTACAACTTTCTGCGAAAATCGCAGTCAGTGAGACGGCCATATTTACGCCAGTAAGTAGTCCCAAGAACATCCTCTTCTTTGTCCAAAGGCTTAAATATCCACTTGTCGGGGCGGTCAATCATAACCTGCCAGACAATCAATCCGAAGAACCATCCAGACTGCTCCTTGCTTCTTCCGCATGCCAAATAGAGCGGCTCGTAAACAGTCCCTTCCCAGTCGTGGCCCGGTATGAAGCTTGAAACAAAAGGCTTATCTGGAGGAACAGAGTCAACATATGCGTTAATTGCTTCTACAACCGCTTCATAGTCACTATCCGACAAATTGTCCCGCCAGATACCAAAATGGGCTCGTCTTCGACGAGGTATGCCAGTGATCTTCTTACCATCTATACTGAATAGCATTCCGCTTTCCTCCTATACGAACAGCCGCACGTCTTCTTCGGACTCCAGGGGGTAGCAGTTATCTTCTCTCAAACTGCCGTACAATCCCTTGGGCTTAACCTGCCGATATATCGGCACAAAAAAGCTCATTCTGAAGAACCACTTCCTAATGTTCGAGGCAGTCTTACCCATAGTGTCCCCTTATCCCCTGTCGTGCCTTAGTGTCTTAGTGGCCAAATATCTCTGTGTTCTCTGTGGCCGATTTTTCTACTAAACTAAGGCCGGCCGACTATAATGTCAACAAGCGTAACTATATGGACCACAAGGAACAATTCGAGACTGTCGGCGACGGCTTGCTCGTCAGGGCGCCGGCAAAGATCAATCTCTCGCTGCTCGTAGCGGGCAAGCGACCGGACGGCTTCCACAACCTCGAAACCGTAATGGCCAAGGTCAACTACTACGACGAAATCCTTATCGAAGCTAACCCGGAAAACGACCTGGCCCTTGTCTGCGAAGGCCCCGAATGGGCGCCTGATGGGCCGGAAAATCTCGTCTATAAAGCCGCGCGGCTCCTTCTCAATGCTTGCGGTGAATCCGCCGACATCAAGCTCACGCTGACCAAGAACATCCCCGCCGGCTCCGGCCTGGGCTCTGCCAGCAGCGACGCCGCTGCAACCCTGCTCGGCTTGAATGAATACCTCGAACTCGGCCTGCCCCGGCGCCAACTGGCAAAGCTGGCCTCGAAGCTCGGCAGCGATGTCGCCTTCTTTTTGGATGGGCCGCTGGCATTTTGCACGCGAAAAGGCGAAAAAATCAGAAAGATACGCAAAAAATTTCCCTTCCTCGCCGTCTTGGCCCTGCCGGCCGTAAGTATCTCTACTCAAAAGGTTTACGCCAATTATGTCCACGATCAGGCCCTTTTTGAGACCCTCAGCGAAACGATAAACGGCCATATCGGAAATAACAGGATTGATTTAGCTGCAAAAAAATGCGCAAATATGCTCGAGAAATATTGTTTCGGCTTAGAAGGCGAGCTGGCCGAATTGAAGGCAGAAATTGAATCGCTTTGTGCAATGCCGTGCTGTCTGAGCGGGAGCGGCTCTGCAATGTTCTGCATCGTTGAAAACGCCGACATGGAAAAGGCCTCCGAGCTTCGCAGCCAAATCCAAGCCAAAACCGGGTGCAAGAGCATCATCGTGACCGCGAATAGATGGTGAACTGTTTAAGGAGAGGCAACGAAGATGAATATCACCGAGGTCAGAGTCAATCTAACCGACGACAAGGACGACCGGCTCAAAGGCTTCTGCTCGATAACGATCGACGGCGAGTTCGTTGTGCGAGATATCAAGATTATTGAGGGAAGAGGCGGCCATTTTGTGGCTATGCCGTCCAGAAAAATGGGCGACTATTGCAAGAATTGCGGCGGCAAGAACCATCTGAGAGCTAAATACTGCAACAATTGCGGTGAGGCGCTGGCGAGCAGCCGCATCAAAAAGGACTTCAAGGGCAGAATGAGGCTGCACGCCGACGTCGCACATCCCATAAACATAAAGTGCAGGAGAGAGATCCAGGACCGCGTTGTTGCCGCCTTCAAAGATGAGCTCCAGAAGTCAAAGCAGCCCGGCTATAAACCCGTAGAACTGGATATCCCCGAAGAAGACGTGCCGCAGATAGTATAACAGGCTGAAGCACTGAGTCCCCCAAGCAGATAACATTAGTTCATAGAGGACGTGTGATTCGGCAAGATTCCGAATACGGCGGGGCGGAGCTATTGATTATGGGAGGAGTCGGAGAAATTGGACGGGTCGGTTTGGGGCTATTTGTTGGCACTTTGCGGGGGATGGTGGTAGAATTGAGTTGGTGAACGGATTTGCTGGGCTATGTTGTTGAAGTAAAGGAGGCTCTGCTATGTCTGATATGCGTATTGATTCTATTGGTCGGCGGGATTTTCTTGGTCGGGTGGGGAGGCTCTCGCTCGGGGCGGCTGTGGCAGGGGGGCTGTCGGCGTCGCCGGGGCAGGCGGGACAGGAGCAGAAGAATTGGGAGCCGGTCTCCGAGCGGAAGGTGCGGATGGGGATCGTGGGTTACGGCGTGTGCCAATTCGGGGCGGCCTTTGGATTTCAGGACCATCCGAACGTCGAGATTGTCGCGGTGAGCGACTTGATTGCAGATCGGCGAGAGGGGCTTATGAAGGCTTGCCGGTGCGATAAGTCTTATGAGTCGCTGGAGGTGCTGGTCAAGGATAAGAGCATCGAGGCCGTGTTTGTTGCGACCGATGCGCCGAGCCACGCGCGGCACTGCATCGAAGTTATGAAACACGGCAAGCACGTTATGACGGCGGTGCCGGCGACATTCGGGTCGCTCGAAGACGCCCAGAAGCTCGTCGAGACGGTGCGGCAGACGGGGCTGAAATACCAGATGGCCGAGACGAGCTGCTTCCGCGAAGACTGCTACGCGATGCGCCGCGTCTATCACGCGGGTGGCTTCGGGAGGATCATCTATTCGGAGGGGGAGTACTTCCACTACAGCGCGACGCCTATCCCCTCTTTTAACGGCTGGCGGGTCGGCTCGCCGCCGCTGTGGTATCCTACGCACTCGACGGCGTATTACATCGGTGTGACGGGCAAGAGATACACATCCGTCTCCTGCCGGGGCTTTGACGTCGGCCTCGATTCCAACAAACCTGGTGCCAATAAATACAACAATCCGTTCTCCGACGAGGTCGCCTTGTTCGAGACGACCGAGGGCGGCTCTTCCCGAATGCTTATGTGCAAGGGCATCTACGGCATGGTTATCGAGACGGGCCGAGTGTATGGCGAAAAAGGATGGATGGAGCAGACAAAATACAGCGGGACTATGAAGAACCTACCGGATATAGCGCGTCCGCCGCTGCCGCCCGGGATGTTCGCAGGAGGGCACGGCGGCTCCCACGGACCGCTCGCAAACGAGTTCATCACGGCCATCCTCGAAGACCGGGAGCCAATGGTGAACGTCTATGAGGCGCTGGCGATGACCGTGCCCGGCATCATCGCCCACAAATCGGCGATCAAGGACGGCGAGACGCTTGAGATACCTCAGTATGACCCGCCGAAGTTGGCGTAAATGACGCTACAGCAGTCAGGAATCTGGCCGTTATGTATCGGGATTGCCCCGGGCCCCTAACGCTTAAACACAAGTTGCCCGTCAAAATACGTTCGCAGGACCTGCGTCCTTCGCATAGCATCGGTCGGGCAGTTCAGCAAATCGGTGTCGACGACTACGAAATCGGCAAGTTTGCCCTTTTCTAGCGAGCCGACAAACTTGTCCTGAAACAGTGCCCACGCACAATTGATCGTGTACATCCGAATAGCCTGCTTTCGGTCCAGCACCTCTTCAGAATGTAATTGCCCATCGTACCATTTCGCCTGCCGGGTAATAGCCGTCCACATCGCCAGGAACGGGTCGTATGGATTGATGGAGCGCAGCGCCCCGGTTTTCTGCATGTGGTCCGAACCCCCGGCGACAATTCCCCCAGCCTCGAAGATGGTCCGCCACGGCTGAAACCAACGGAGCCTGTCGTACCCGAAATGCTGGGTCAGCGTTCTCGTATCCAGGTAGAGCCACGCCGGCTGAGCCAGTGCTATTACCTTCAGGCGGGCCAGCTTATCCACACTCTCGCGGCACATGAAATTCGAATGTGTAATGCAATGCCGCATTTCATGGATTGGCATGGCCTTGCTCAGGTCCTCGTAAACGTCGAGCAGAGTCTCAACCGCGCCATCGCCAACAGAATGAGAAGTGAACTGAAGGCCGCATTCGGTAGCGGTCTTGACCATGGCTAAAAGCCGGTCTTTGGGAATGAACAGGACGCCTCGATACTCAGAATCATCGATTGCATAAATCTTGCTCAAGCCCCAAGGCTTTGTCATATAAGCACTTCCGGTCAACATTCCGCCGTCGAGGAAGGTCTTGACGCCGATAATACGAAGGTTGGGCCCGCCTTTGCAGAGCGGGTCTTGTGCGACTTCGCGGATGCTCTGCTGTATCTGCTCTATAGGGCCGATGGTATCGATGTACTGCTGGGCCGATATGCGAACAGGCAAATCTCCTCGCTGGAGCATCCTCTTGTAAAGCGTAAGATTCGAATCACTTGCCGAGCCATCGCAGATTCCCGTTATACCCACGGAGTTGTAGCTCTTGAATACGGCCAGCAGCCTGTCGTAGCGGTCCTGGTCGGTCGGCTTTTTGCCTGATTCTTCGCTCTTTACAAGTCGCTTGCAGCCTCGCAATATCCCGGTCGGCTCACCTGTTTTCGGGTCTTTCTCAATGCGTCCGGAGCCCCCGTCTGTGATTTGAAAGTCCTTGTCGATGCCGCTCAGTTTAAGGGCGAGCGAATTCAGCGAGGCATCGGGCCCCGTGCGAAAGACCGCAGGATTCTTGGGGGCAGCGAGGTCAAGCTCCTCTCGCGTCGGATAACGCTGCTCTCGCAGGCGCGTAATGAAGACCTGCTCCAGGACAATCCACCGGCCGTCCTCGACGGTGTCGGCCCGGCTCTTGAAGTAGTCAAGCACATCGGCAATTGAATCCATATCGCCGATTGGGTGGTCGAACTCCGTCATGCTCGCGCTGCACGGATGCACATGCGAATCAATCAGTCCCGGCAAAACCATCTTGCCCGCCAGATCGATCAATTGCGTTTTTTCGGTCTTGAGCCTCAGGATGTCGTCATTCGAGGCAACGGCAAGAATGCGATTGCCCCCGACGGCTATTGCCTGCTCAATAGAAAAATCGGAATCGACGGTGACAATCTTGCCTCCGTACAGGATCAGATCCGCATCGGCCGCCCTAACAGGACCGCAAAGGGCATTTGTCAACAGCAATGCTGCAACGGCGACGACTGAAGAAATACGGGCTGTCTTTCTCATCGTTTCACTCCGGATGAGCGAATCTAACTTCCTCCGGGAGGAGCAACGGGCGGCGGAGGAGGGCTTCTAAAAATGCTCGCTAGGTCCGGCACGCCGGCAGCGGTCGTCCAGTTTGCCATTCCCTGTCGCCAGAGGAGTGTTTCGCCGGTGACCTGTCCGCTCTGAACGGCTGCCGAGAGTTGCCCCGGCGTCATCGGCCCGACCTGGCTGCCATTTATATACGCATACCACTGAAGCACGGGTGGCGGCGGTGTTGGGGGAATCGCAGCGCCCTGTTGAGCTCCGGCGATGTTCTGGCCGAGATTGTTGGCGATAACCTGCCCGAATCCGAGACCCGCACCTATGCCCATCCCGGCGCCGACACCTGCGCCGGCGGCGCCGCCGGGATTTGCCGCTGCCTCCGGCAGGGCATCGGCAATTGCCAAGCCTTGGGCCTTGGCAATGTCGTCCTTATCGTACATATCGAGCCGGCTGCGTTCGTCGATGCGCTGCATAACCTCGTCGGGGAGCGAAATATTCACAACCGCGATATCGACAAGCTCGAGACCATACTGGCTGAACTCCGGACGAGTGGCGTCTTTGAGCTCGGCACCGAGAGTATCATACCTGCTCGGAAGGTCGTAAACGCTCGTCTGCGTTTTTGCCAAAACGCCGGCAAACCGAGATGCAATAATCTTGCGGAGAAATTCCTCGATGGCAGGCGTATCCTGCATTCCCTGGGTCCCGACTATCGTATTTAGGAAGCGCACATGGTCGGTGATCCGCACGCTCCACGTCCCGAACGCTCCAAGGTTCACGCCCATCTTGAACGTGGCATCGCGATATAGAATCCGATTGGGAGTGCCCCAGCCCAGGTCGATGAACATCTTTAGATTGACGAAGTACACATAGGCACGAAACGGCGACTTGCCTTTGAAGACGATCTTCGTCAGCGTCTTGAGGATCGGCAGATTCTGCGTGCTCAGGGTATATCTTCCCGCCTTGAACTGGTCGGCCATCTGGCCATCGCGGTAGAAAACGGCAACCTGGTTCTCCTGGACGATTAACTGCGAGCCCGTCGTGAAATCGCCGCTGCCGCTCGGCGGAATCCTGGCAACCATCACCTCGCCGGTCGGGTCAAGGTATTCGACAACGTTAAAGAACACGATATTTCTCCTTAAACCAAGAGCCGTTGCTGACGCTGCTTCAGCAACATTTCGATTTCATTCACAGTCGAATCGACGGCGCCGAGCTTCCGGGCGAACCCCTCGGGCCCGCTCATATCCGCAATGCTTTGCGTCAACGCCTCAAGCCGGCTGCTGATCTTGTTGTTTATAGCTTCTATGTTCCGCTCGTCCTCCTCCAGTGTTCCCGGCTTCTTGCCGGGCGCATACTGCAAACTCGTTCGCAGGCCCTCTATCTTCTTGACCACGCGTTCAACGGCCGCAACTTCGCCCGAATTCTTCCTCGCCGAGTCCCGCAAGGTCATGCAAATCTGCTCGACGTCCACTTCGAGCAGACGCAAAGGCCTGCTCTGTGCCTGAATCTCAGCACGCTCGGCCACCAGGCCGATATCCTTCGCATACAACATGCTCGCAGCCAGCAGAAGGGCAAACACAGAGGCTGCATACACTAACGTCACAGCATTGAAAACCCCTTTACTCTCCGAAGGACTCGGCGCAAGAACCAGCGCAAAAATCACAGTAACCATAAAATACACGCCGATCAGGACGTGGATGGTTATCTGGGTGGCGCCGCTGATTCGAATTTCATAGAAAGTGCTCAGCCGGTAGTTCACAAGCCAGGCGAAGCACACCAGCTCAGCGGCACAGAGCACCGAGATCGCAAAATAGAACGGATACCCCCGGCTTGCGAGGGGGACCAACACCAAGAATAGCGCGACTGTAATCGAAACCGCAACCAAACACATGACCGCCAGCCATACGATATACCCTATTGGTTTATTCTGCATTTTTTGCGCTCCTTTGGTTTAGGCTTTAACCACTCTTTTTCGCACCGCACGCCGAACATCCTCGGCCCGGCACCGCCGGTAGTATTTACCGTACAACTCCAAATGCTGCAGCAATCTGACAAGGCGGCGGGGCGATAATACGAGCCACACAAAACTGCCCCCGACAATCGACGCCAGCAGCAGCGGCGGCCACCATTGTCCTTCGGCGCATCGACACACCGCCCATGCCAGTGCGAATCCGAACATTGCCCCGGTGAGCAAC
>JAFGTU010000318.1 GCA_016933985.1 Sedimentisphaerales bacterium
CGTGGGTTTGACATGGCCACTTCCTTTCTTTGAACTACATACTAAGTCAAATTCAGGAAATGTCCAATTCCGACTGAATCATTACACAACCACATCGACTCTGGGATATTCTTACAACATACTTCTAAAAATAGCAGCGTTTGCACTTGGAATCATTCTTCAAAACTGCTTATCTTAGACTGCAACTCTTCGCACGGTCCTGCGATCAGAAACCTAACGAAATCGTCTTGTGACATTGTATGCTCAGTACGCTCGACTAGCTTGCTTCGGGCTTTGTCCGGTGTAAGAATCGAGAATGTGACGGAGCCGGAAAATCTTTCAGAAGCTCGCTCTGAGGGCCCGGCGTTGTACCCGCTCTTGATCTGAACGCAAAGATTGATGCTCTTAAGAGCTTCGGACCAGACCTTGTATGCGTCAGCAGTATCGTAAACAGTATCACCACGTTTGAAGGAGAACCAAGAGCCCTGCGTCCAAACAAGCCTTTTCTTCCCATTCTTGACGCGTTCGGTTCGCCTTATATCTAACGCTTCGTTGAAGCATGGCGGTACACACATATACCATCCATCCCCGGATCGTGTCGAGGGATCCTTAAGAAGACTCTCCGTGCGGTTTTCTCGCGAACGTTTCTCCCGGATAAGGTCATCCAGAATGGTTATGGCTTGTTGGATCATTGAGTATTCTCCACAATTGGGATACCTTCGTGTAATAGTGCACCAAACTGCTTCTTGAGCGTCTTAATCTTAGCTTGCTCTCGACGGATCAGCTTTTCCGACTGCGCAATCCGGGCGGCCAAGCTCTGCACTTCAGGCACCTTAGCCATCATTGCCGTCACTTGTGCCATCTTGTCATTTTCAGACAAGTCAAATAGCCGAGACTCGTCACCCCCAATCAGTTCAGTCTTGTGCTTGCAGAGTTGCCCGAATATTCCCGCTTTGCAGTTACAGTAAACTGAGAGCCTCCCGTTATCAACAATAAAATCCACGTTGTAAGGTTCCCCTTCGCTGCTCTTCGCTCTAAGTGTCAGCTTTGACATTTCGATCTCCTGACCAATGATGATGGAATCTCTTCGATCTCTGTGGCCATTCAATTTTCTATTTTCAAATCCGTGAAACTTGTGCCTTGGGTATCTATGGTTCGTTTTCTGCCGCCGCCGTTGGCGGAGTCAATTATGTCGTCGCCGAAGTTGCCCAAATCCACTGCTGTTGTGTAATTATGACGTTGCGGTCGGGATATGCAACGGTTATTTGGCGCATAAAAAGTCCCTTGTATAAGAATAGGGCGTGCGGCGTTACGGGGATGTTGACTTAGAAATGGCGATTTCCCCGCCGTTTGGGAGGTTACTCTGTCGAGTCGTCTGTGGGGGGCTTGGGGATTGGGAATGGTCCGTTGCTTTTTCTTCCTGCGGGGTCGGGGCCGTAGACGAACTTTATTTTAGCGGCCAGCTCGCCCGGGGTTGTAGCGGTTCCGAGGAGGCGATTATGCTCGGCAATCAAGGCCGCATCGTCATCGCGCTCGATAGCCCGCTTAATCGCCGTCTGAGGCGCAGCGAGCAGCTTGCTTGTGCACTTCTCCTCGGTCTCGACGAGGACGGAGGCCAACTGCTGATTCTCGACGTCGTTTAGATAATCCGCGCCGAGGACGAACCTCTGTATCGCGCAGGAATATAACTGCCCGAAGCGGTACGCGACGGCGGAGGTCATTGCGCTTCCCGACGGCATCTTCTCGGCCAGGGCCTTCAAGATGCTCCCATCCAAAAGCTCGTATTTCACGCTCCAGGCCATATACTGCTTAATTCGCAAATCGGCAATCTGGAGAAGCAGCTCCTCGGCCTGCGAGACCTTAACGCCGCCCGCATAATCCACCATGAGCGCGAGGGTCTCCGGGCCGCTATTTTCAACAAGGCCTGCCAGCCTCTTTGCAATTGCCCCTGCGGCCTGTGCGGTTGCCGCTCCGCCGGCGTTCAGCTTTGCCACGATGCCCGGATTTGTAAGTGAATGGACCGCCCAGTAGCGGACTATCGCATTATCGCTCCTTAGCATGGCCACGGACAGGTCAAGCAGCCTGAGGTCCGCCATGCCGTCAATCAGTATGAGCAGATTGGCCGCCACCTTGGTCCTTAAGTCCTCCGGCAGCGTCAAAGCGGCCTGCAGCCCGGAGGTGAGATGCTTCAGGGCCGAGGTTGAGAACTGCTCGGCGTATTGCTTCTGCGCGGCCTGGCGGCTTAGAATAATGGCCCGGAGCCGAGCAATATCCGTGAACTTACGGGTGGCCACCATCTCCTGGAGTGCGTCGGCCAGGAAATTGTCAATAACCTGCAAATCCTGGTTTGTAAGCACGGCCTTGCTGCGAACGGCATCTATGGCCGTCGGATCGAGGGCCATGGCCGTCGAAGCGGCAATTACAAAAGAGAAGCCGGCCAGAATCCCCAAAAGCACCCATTTTGCTCTCATCATGTAAGCATCCAAATAAACTTTTTCGTCCCGGATCAGGGATTCCCCGGCCCGTAACGGCCTTCGATATTATCCAGATTAACTTTACGGCGGGGCCTTGTCAAGGGAATTTGGTCGTTACGGCCCTTTATGTGAGCCGGCCGGCAAGGTCCACACCTTCTTTTCGACCGTCTCTGGCCGAGTGTCCAAGAAAATGTTATATTCAGGTTGTGACGGCAAGAACCGTTGTTGAGATTAGGTTATTTGCAGTTTCGGGGAAAATACGAATATGGGACGAAAAGCAGAAGTCTTCACCCGCGTAAGTCGGCGCAGATTCATCCATGCGGTCGGTCTCGGGGCGGCCTCTCTTCTGCTGCCGGGCAGTGACAGAGCATCGGACCGGAAAAGGCGTCCTCGCAAACCCAATATCATTTTCATCATGGCCGACGACATGGGCTACGGGGACCTGAGCTGCTACGGGGCGAGCAAGATCAATACCCCCAACATAGACGCCGTGGCGGCTGATGGAATTCGCTTCACCGACGCGCACACGCCGTCGGCCGTCTGCACACCCACGCGCTACGGGGTTCTCACCGGCCGATACTGCTGGCGAACACGATTGAAAAGCGGGGTGCTGAACGGCTATTCGCCCCTGCTGATCGACACCGAGCGGATGACCGTCGCATCGCTGCTCAAGCGGCACGGCTACGCCACCGCGTGCATCGGCAAGTGGCATCTCGGGCTGGGCGCCACTAATCCAACCGACTACGATCCCGGCGCGCCGGGACTCACGCCCGGCCCCAACGACCTCGGCTTCGACCTTTTCTTCGGAATACCGGCCTCGCTCGATATGACGCCCTACTGCTATATCAAGAACGACCGGCCGGTCGTGAGGCCCACCGAAACCATAGAGGAAGGTAAGGCGAACGAAGACGGATGGTGGCGGGCGGGAGCTATCGCGCCGGGATTCAAGCACGTAGAAGTCCTGCCGAAGCTTACCGAAGCAGCCGTCGAGTATATCTATATCAATGCAAACGCCGAGCAGACTCCGGACAAGCCGTTCTTTTTGTACTTCCCGCTGCCTGCGCCTCACTGCCCCATTGCGCCGGCGGATTTCGTGAAGGGCAAGAGCCAGGCCGGGGGATACGGCGATTACGTCGTGGAAGTGGATTGGACGGTAGGCAGGATCGTCAAGGCCCTCGAAAAAAATAACCTTGCCGACAATACCCTTTTGGTCGTGACGTCGGACAACGGCTCGCCCGCCAGAACAAAGGTCAAGCGCGAGCCATACTCGATGATGCAGGTCTATGGGCACTATCCGAACGGCAGGCTCCGGGGCATCAAGGCCGATATCTGGGATGGGGGGCATCGCGTGCCTTTCATCGCTCGCTGGCCCGGCAAGATACCAAAGGGTGCAATTACCGACGAAATAATCTGCCTGACAGACCTGCTCGCCACGTGCGCGGCAATCGTGGGGGCCGAATTGCCGGAGAATGCGGGCGAGGACAGTTGCAATATCCTGCCGGCCCTGTTAGGGGAGAAGCTCGGCGAGCCGATTCGAGAGGCGGTTGTCCATCATTCAATGAACGGGACTTTCTCGATTCGCCAGGGGAATTGGAAGCTCATTCTCGGGCTGGGCTCGGGCGGATTCACAAAACCCAGCACAATCAAAGCCAAACCCGGCGGGCCTGAAGGCCAGCTCTATAATCTCGCCGAAGACCCCGCAGAGGCAAACAACCTCTGGGCCGAACGCCAGGATGTAGTAAATCGTTTGACAAAGCTGCTCGAAAAATACAAAACCGAGGGCCACAGCAGAACCGGTAACGTGAATCAACAAAGAACTACCGGTCCAAGAAGAACGTAAAGTAAGAAATGCAGTGTCAATGCGTGTTAATCCCTATGGGACCGTGGATTTGTGTCGAAAGAAGATTTTATCCATCTAAGTCGTTAAGGCTGGTCTGTGGCTGAACCATCTGCAAAATTTGTTCGCATCGACCCGCTTCGCCTGCACGCCGAGCGTCAAGGCGAAATGGTCACCGACGCGACCATTTTCGCATCCAGGGCGATCAATCTGGAACGCGATGCGGTCGGCCAGCTCTGCGACGCCGCCTGTCTGCCGCCGGCGAAGAAGGTGCTGGCCACGGCCGATATCCACGTCGGCTTCGGCGTCCCCATCGGGGCCGTCGTGGGGATGGACGGCGCGATCATGCCCCCCGCCGTCGGGTACGATATAAACTGCGGGATGCGACTTCTGCACACGCCTTTTTCCAAGGGCCAGATCGATACGGACAAGGTCGCCGCGGATATCGCCCGGGAGGTCCCGCTCGGCGAGGGCATGGAGAATCTGCCTCTGGACCGCGCCGGCCTCGAAACCGTTATCAATCAAGGCGTTGCCGGCATACCGGCTCTGGCGCAGCGAAGCCGACACCGGGCCTGGGACGCATTCGACGGCGACCAGTTTGCCGACGACTTGCAAAGAATCGAGGAGAACGGGTGCATGACCGCGGAACCAGGCGCTGTGCCCCAAAATGCAATGCAAAAAGGGGCCTGCCAGCTCGGCACACTCGGAGGGGGCAACCACTTCATCGAAATACAATACGTGCAGGAGGTCTTTGATGGCGACCTGGCGAAGAGTTTCGGCCTGTTCGAGAATCAGATCGTCGTGATGATACATTCCGGGTCGCGGCGCTTCGGGTACGAGATCGCCGACCACTATATGAACGTCGCCGCCCAAAGGGCGGAAAACGCCGACCGCAAGAAGATGCTTGCATACCTGCCCACCGATACAAAGCCCGGCAAGGCGTATATCAACGCGATGGGCGCAGCGGCCAACTTCGCCTTCGCCAATCGTCACATTATGGCGCTTCTGGTGCGGCGATGCTTCAACTATATGTTCGGCCCGACCCGGCTGCCGCTGGTCTATGACGTTACGCACAACATGGCGAAATTTGAAACACACGCCGGCAGAGGGCTCTGGGTCCACCGCAAGGGAGCCACCCGCGCCTTCGGGCCGGACCGCATGGCGGGGACCGTCTTCGCCAAGACAGGCCAACCCATAATCACGCCCGGCTCGATGGGAACCGCCAGCTTTCTGCTCGTCGGGACCGGCAATTCCGAAGAATCACTCGCCTCGGTCAACCACGGAGCGGGAAGGGTCTTGAGCCGCTCTGCAGCGCTCGGGAAGGTGAAGAAGGGCAGAGTCATTAGGCCTGGGATGATCACAGACGAGCAATTCAAGCGGAGTATGCAGGGAATCAAGCTGATTGCAGGGAACAAGCGCACGATAAAGGAAGAGGCCCCGGACGCCTATAAGGATATCGAGGAGGTCGTGAGAATCGTCGTCGAATGCGGATGGGCCAGGGCCGTAGCCCGAATGGTTCCTTTGGCGGTTTTGAAGGGCTGAATCCCGGCGCTCAACCAACCTCCACGCAATTGCTGCACTGCCAATTATGGGACTGACAGGTAAAACCACGACAAAATCAGGCAACGAATCGTTGCAATTTGTCGCCAAATAATGTATGCTGTTATATTGAAGCGTCGATTTCCCCACTGAGGGGCAATACAGGTTTCTATCGGAAACAAAGAATGGCTGAACGCCTTGATGTTTGCAGAATCTTGCTTGTGATGCTGGCCTTTATCGCCGCCGGTTCCCATTCGATGGCGGAGCCGGCCGCCCCTCCATCGCAAGATGCCACCAAGTCCCAGCCTGCCGCAATC
>JAFGTU010000319.1 GCA_016933985.1 Sedimentisphaerales bacterium
CAGCGCGGCAAGCACCTTGTTCCGCTTCTTCAACTGCTCGTTTTCGGCCTTCGTCTGCTCCATTTCCTTTTGGAGCTGGGCCTTTTCATCCGTCAGGCTCCGGATTTCATCCTGCAGAGGGACCCCCTTGTCCGTCCCCCCGCAACCCGCTACAACTGCCAGCACCGATGCGATCAGCCACGTCCTGAGCACACTCGAAAGAACTATTGTCGGCATTCTCACTTTTGCAGACCCCTCTTTCTTGCTGCTTCCTCACCGAGCAAGCCCTTAAAGCGTCTCGGCTATTGTTCCTGGTCTTTCTGTTCCGCCCTGACTATTTCAGGCGCCTTCTGCAGTATCCTGTCCGCCAGCCCATACTCGATTGCCTCTTCGGCGCTAAGCCAGAGGTTCCGGTCGCAGTCTTTTTCCACCTTCTCGGCAGTCTGCCCGGTATGTTTCGCCAGTATATCATACAGCCGGGCCCGCAGACGCAGTATTTCCTGCGCCTCAATGTCAAGGTCGGTCGCCGGCCCGATCAATTCGCCGGCAATCAGCGGCTGGTGCAGAAGAATCCTGTTATTGGCCAAAAGGAATCGCTTGCCCGCCTTGCCCCCGGCCGCCAGCACGGCGCCCATGCTCGCAGCCTGGCCAACGCAGTACGTCGCAACGTCGCAACGCAAGAACTGCATCGTGTCATAGACCGCAAGGCCCGAAGTGATTGAGCCGCCCGGAGAATTAATATAAAAATGGATATCGCTCTTGCTGTCCTCATTGCTCAGGAAAAGCATTTGCGCAATGATCAGGTTCGCCGTCACATCATCAACCGCTCCTCCCAGAAAGACTATTCGGTCTTTGAGCAGTCTCGAATAGATATCGTATGCGCGCTCCGTTCGCCCGCTCTTCTCAATGACTATCGGCACTAAGTTCTGGTTAAGGCTCATACTCACTTTTCCCAATTATACCCCTAAGTGGCTCTTTTCTTGACCTGCTACTTTTCTTCGCCGTTCTTCTTTTTCTTCTTGTCTTCTTTCGGCTTGTCCTTCGCTTCTTCGTGCAGCACTTCGTCTATAAGCCCGTACTCTTTGGCCTCATCGGCGGTCATATACCTGTCTCTCTCAGTCTCAGCCTGAATCTTTTCGACCGGCTGGCCGGTATGTCTCGAAAGGATTTCGTTAATCATCGTCTTGGCCTTGAGTATCTCCGCGGCCTGAATTTTGATGTCCGCCGCTTGTCCGCTCACGCCGCCCCAGGGCTGATGCAGCATAACCTTCGCGTGAGGAAGAGCGAATCGCTTGCCCTTTTCCCCGGCCGCCAATATCACTGCCCCGCCCGATTGCGCACGACCGATGCAGTACGTCGCCACAGGGGAACCGAGAAAACGCATTGTGTCGTAAACAGCCATCGTATCGTCAACGCTGCCACCGGGAGAGTTGATGTACAGGCTGATTTCACTGCTGCGCTTCAGGTTGTCCAGATAGAGCATCTTCATTATAACTTCCGCCGCTCTGGCGTATGATATTTCGCCGATAAGAAAGACGATACGATTGTCTAAGAGCATATCGTCCAGGCTCATCTGGCGGTATTGCTGATAATGCCCGGCGCCTGGGCCGTATTGATCGTAAGTCTGAAGATTCCGGGCCCCGATTTGATCCTCCGCAGAACCGGCCGGCCGCGGCCAAATGACCTTCTGTCCGCTATGTTCGATAGACATTAACTAATTCCTCATACCAAGTTTATAATTCACACCCGCCAGCGAATACCCGGACTAAAAGCGGGCCGCACATGCTGTTTTATCGGGTATTTTCATTCTTCGGTTTTCTTTTTGGCGGTTGTTTTCCCCTTCTTGGCCTGTTTTTCCCCCGTCGATGACGCCTTCTTTGCAGAATTCTTATCGGATTCTTTCGAGCCTTTCTTCGTCTTTCTCGCCTTCCTGGCCTTTTTCTCGGGTTCCACTTCCGTTATCTTCGCCGATTCGAGCATCTTGGCGATACACTTGCTCTGGCGAACTTCCAGCTCGAACTGTGTCAGCGTGCCGTTCCGCGCCATCTCCTCCCTCATTCTCTCAGGCCGCTGCCCCTGGCTTAGGGCCAGTTGAGCGATTCGCCCGTTGATTTCTTCCGGCGTCACCTCTATTTCCAGCTTATCGGCCACCTTATCCATAAGGAAGAACGTTTTGAGCTGTTCCTTGGCCTGCTCCTCGCTGCCCGCACGCAACTGCTCCATCTGCTCCTCGATCTGCTCGCGCGTAAGACCGCGAGAAAGCAGGTTTACGTACTGCCTCTGCAGCACTGTGCCGGCTTGCTCAGCCACCACGTCCAGGGGTAAATCGAAGCTGGTATTATCCAGCAAATACTTGTAAATCTGTTCGGTCATTTCCGCCCGCGATTGCCTCTCCAGATGGCTCTGAAGACCGTCCTGGGTCCGTTCGCAAAGCTCGTCGGCATCCTCCACGCCAGCTCTTCTGAAGAAAGCCTCATCAAGCTCGGCCGGCTTGAGCCACTTGATATCCTTGATTTCAATACTGATATCGACCTTCTTGCCTCTGTATTCCTCTCTCACATAAGTCTTGGGCACCTCGACGGTTGTCGATTTCTTCTCGCCGCCCTTTGCCCCCACCAGCAGCTTATCGAGCTTCTCAACGGGAACCGCCCCGACAAACCCGTTCGGCCGCACGAATATCTGAGTCTCACCGAGCTTTTCTTCCTCTTCGGCCCCCTCCGCCTTGATGCCGACCTCACCGATAACCTGATCACCAACCTCAACAGCCCCTTCTTCGCGGGGAGTCCACATCCCCGCAAGTTTTCGCATCTGCTCTATTTCCCTGTCGATCTGCTCGTCGGTCACTTCAAGCTTGGTCCTGTTGACCGGGATGCCCTCCAGATTGGGCAATTGGAACTCCGGGCGCACCTCCACCTCGAAATCGAACTTCATAGCCCCTTCTGCCGGCATTTCGATCTTCTCATAGTCGATATCAGGGTCCCCAATCACCTTTAGCTCCTTGACGGCCGCCTCGCTCGCCTCGGCAAGCAGCTTGAGCTTGATCTGCTCGCCGGTCTCCTTGCCGAACCTCTTCTCGAGGAGTCGTCGCGGAGCACGACCCTTCCTAAAGCCCGGCAGCACGGCTTCCCTGCGAAGCTCGTTGTACTGCTTGTCGGTTGCGCCTCGGATCGTCTCCTCGGGTATCTCGATGGCGACTTTCTTCTTGCAAGGCCCGGCATCCTCGATAGTTACGATGTTCTTCGCGGAAGCCGGCTCCGGCTCTTCTTCGCCGACCTTGCCTTCCTCATCCGCCGTCTTGGTCGCTTCTTCGCTTGCTTTCGTTTCTTCTTCACCCATTATTGGTGCTCCCAAATGGTTTCGTTGCCAACGCTCTCAAATGATAAACAAAAAAGGCGTCAGGGAACAACCATCCCTTAGCCTAAGTCTTCGCAAGTTACGGCTCATAACAGAAAGCCTTAAACATATCGGAGACCAACGCCAAACTACGCTTAGCCGGTATCTCACCGATACTATATGGGTTGGCAGACCAAAAACACCGTCTGCCCCCCATCCCTGGGAAAAAGTCCTTAAAGCGGGCGATGAGATTTGAACTCACGACATTCACGTTGGCAACGTGACGCTCTACCACTGAGCTACGCCCGCAGCCGAAACTCCACATAGTATAAAGCCCAAGATTCGCCTTGCAAGCGGTTTTTTCCAAAATTTCACCACCACGACCATCATTCCCCGTGGATCCACGCCCTTCAATACACGTCTAGCGGTCGCCAGCACGGCAACCACAAACAACCACTGCCGTGAAAACCGCAAAATCAGCAGCTTCGACTCAGAAAAACGCACCTGCCGCACTACCAATCTCAAGGCTCTGTGGGAAACCCCGAAAGTCGCACGACCGATACGTTATCGAAGGCCGTCTTGCCGTCCGCTTTTACCCAAAGCCCGATCTTGCCAGGCTCTATGAACGTCGAATCATCAACATCGATCAGCTCCTCGCCGTCAAGCGATGCGACGATTCTTGTGTCTCTCTGCGTAATGGCAATTTCATGCCACGCCATCCGATCCACCTTGACGTCGGCAGTGCCCAACTGCTTGCGCTTGCCGTCCTTGACCAAATAAACGCGAAAATTGTCTTCCAGCGGATTCCAGCGGGCGACATAGTAATTGTCCGCATCCTTTGCCCGCCAGATGGGCCCCCCGCCCTGGTCTTCCTCGCCTGCAATGGCCTTGACCATAATCCTGATATGAACGCTCCTGTAGGACGTCTTCTCGGCAATGAGCAGATTATACGTCTGCCCGTGGTTCTCATTGGCCGTAATCGCAACTGCCCAGGTCCCGCTCGCGGCGCCGCTGTCGTAGACAACTTGCCACTTCGCCGGCTTGCCCTGCCCCGCAGTCTCGGCTACCTTCCACCCTTTCGGAAGCGAACCGGGCCAGCTCTTATCGAACGACCAGACCTCGTAGCGTCCCGGAGCATATTCGCTCCGAAAAGACCCGCACGACCCAACCAGCACAGAAAACGATATTGCCAAGACCAAAAGGAAAGTGATATTCGGAAGGTTTCTACCGTACATTTTCGATCCCCCATGACGTGTTATTGTTTTTTGATCTTAATCTTGCCCTTGAATTCCAGCGCAGGCTCGAATATCGGGATTACACATTATCTCTGGTCATGTCCCTCTGGCATGGGTGAAGCGTTTGCGGCGTCCGCGATATGACTTTCTGGCTCCGGAGGCGCGTTTGCTTCTCGGAAGCTCCTTGCTGCGCGAGGCTTGGGAGCTTCCGGCGGACTTCGCCTCGGGCGCCTGCGACTTGACGTAGGAGAAGCCCTTGCACTTCTGCGTTTCGAGTTTGCGCCCTATGAACTTGCCGACCTCACGCAGGTACTTCTCCTCTTCGCTCGAAACGAACGTGATCGCGTCGCCGGTGGCCGCCGCTCGACCCGTCCGCCCTATCCGATGGACATAATCCTCGGCATGAGTGGGCACATCGTAGTTAATGACGTGCGATATCCCCTCCACGTCGATCCCGCGGGCGGCGATATCCGTTGCGACCAGGACCTGATACTTCCCGCCGCGAAACCCGTCAAGCGCCCGCTGACGCTGGCTTTGGGTGCGCCCCGAATGTATTGAGACCGCCTGGACGCCGGCGCGTTTGAGCAGGCGGTTGATCTTGTCCGCCCCGTGTTTGGTCCGCGAGAACACCAGCACGCTGAACATCCGCCAGTCCTCGATCATGTGCAGCAGAAGGTCCATCTTCAGCGGCTTCTCGACCGCGTAGATGTGCTGCGTGATCGTCTCGATCGGGTTGCGGGGCCGGCCTATCTGTATCACCTTCGGAGATTTCAGCATGTCCGCCGCCAGGGTCTGAACCTCCGGCGATATCGTCGCCGAAAAAAGCATTGTCTGACGTTTTTTGGGAACGCCGCCCACGATCCGGCGCACGTCGTTGACGAAGCCCATATCCAGCATCCGGTCGGCCTCGTCCAGCACGAGCACCTCGACTCTCCCCAGTTCGATCGTCTTGCGCTGGATATGATCGATCAGCCGTCCGGGCGTGGCCACCACGATATCGACGCCGCTACGCAGCGCTGCGATCTGGTTGTTGATGCTGACGCCGCCGTAAACGGCCAGCGCCTTTAGGTTCGTGAACCGTCCGTAGCCGAGGATCGATCTCTCGATCTGCACGGCCAGCTCGCGAGTGGGAGTGAGAATCAATGACCTGACGGCCCGCTTGTGCCCGGACCGCTCGTGGCTCAGACGATCCAGTATCGGCAGCACAAACGCCGCCGTTTTGCCTGTCCCCGTCTGGGCGCAGCCGATGACATCCCTGCCGCTAATGGCAGCCGGTATCGCCTGCGACTGTATTTCCGTCGGCGCCGTGTAACCCGTCGCCAGTATCCCCTGAAAAAGCGGGTCTGAAAGACCAAATATCTTAAATGGCATTGAACAATCCTTATCGAACCACTTCAGTACAATTCAGCCCTTACAATACCAGGATTTCATCCCATTGCCAACAACTTATCCGCCGGATTCACCATCACATCTCGCAAAAAGACAAAAAAGCCTCATGGAAAAGGGATTTCGATACGAAAACGACTGTTTAAGCAAGAAAGAGGAAACAGCTTGTATCGGTAATGCAAATTCTGGGGAGAATACGAACTGATCCAACGGGAAAAGATTGAGGAAAAAAAGCTCATAAATAAAAAGGCGTCGCTATTTACGGCGCCCTTATTCTTTTCTTGTTTGCCTTAGCTATAAAAAGACAAAGTCCGAACTTACGCATTTCTCTTTCTGCGCAGCAGGAAACCACCAAGGCCGAGCAGACAAATCGTCGCCGGTTCGGGGACCGCCGCGAAGGTCGTGCTAACACCAGAATCGGAGTCGAAGATCAGAATGCCCCCGGTCGTGTTGATCAGAGGGGTAAGCGTCCACTGCATGAGGGATCCGGACCCACTGATCGGCCCGATCGGACCCAGCATGTCCCAGGTGTCAAACGCCGCATCAGTCGGACCGTCGAACAAGTCCGGTCCCCTTCCCCCCAAGTCTTTCGCCCGGGAGAAGCCGACAATCGACCTATCATTGTTCACGAACGTGCGCGTTCCCGTCAGGATGTCAAAGTCGCCCACGCCATCGATCAAGATGGACGCCGAAATGTGGTTGATCCACCATCCATACTCGAAGGATAGCCTATCATCCGTGTCCCCGACCGCCGTGATGACGAAGTCCGACGCCGGGAACGCGTTGCCGCCCAGCGTGCCGCTGCCGTTGCCCTCGTGCGTGAACATTAGAATGCCCGCCGGCGCCTCCGCCATCACCAAAGCCAGGAGACTAAACGCAATGCCAAGTGTTTTCCTCCATCCCATGAACAATAAAATTCCATTCTGTGATCTTCTGGAAGCCTTCATTTCTCTACTCATCCCAAAACACACCTTCTCCTTATTTGTTATTTGCCATACGTAGCAAATAACCGTTTACCATTAACCGAAAAGAGTAAGCTACTCCAAAGAGAAAGGGACAAACCGGAAGAAAGCCAAGACATCCTGACACACTCCTTCTGCCTATCTATCACCCTAACCTCTTCCTTCCTTTTCATAGGCCATAACACAAAAACGGTCTATTCATACATGAATAATTTTACCACACCCGATCTGGTTTGTCAAGCGTATTTGTTCAAAAACAAGGATTTTCCCGGACAAACGCTGATTTTAGCCCACAAACGCTGTTATTCTATAGCACGACCGTTTCCTTCCGTATTGGTGAGGTTCACATTCGCCGGCCTTGTTTGCGCATTTCCCCCGGTTTCTCGAACGTCCTGAGCCTGCCGGAAGATTGATGAAATTGAGATGAGATTCAGGTATTATGCCGCTTTTGGCAAGACGAAGCGTTTCCTGTAAATCCGGGATTCCGATAAGGAGTAGTACTTGATGATGAAGTGTTGCAGGGTGCTGGTGGTTTTTCTTGCGTTTGGCGCTGTTGCTGTTGCTTGTGCGTGGGGAGGCCGGAGGCATAGCGTGCCGGTTAATCCGGGGGTGGCCTGGCCGGCGGTGGATGCGCTCGGGCGTGCGCTGCCCGATGCCGGGCAGGTGGGGACTGTCAGGCCGGATCGGTTCGTGGGGATATTTTACTTCTTGTGGATCGGCCAACACGGCAGTAACGATATCGGCCCGTTCGACGTATCGAAGATAATGGCCGAGCATCCTGATGCACTGCAACATCCGACCTCCCCGCCCTGGGGACCCTACGGCCACTATCATTTCTGGAGTGAGCCGCTTTACGGCTATTATCGCAGCGACGACCCCTGGGTGATTCGCAGGCACGCCGCCCTGCTCGCCGACGCCGGCATCGATACGCTCATCTTCGACGCCACCAACGCCGTGACATATCGAGACGTGTATCACAAGCTCTGCGAAATCTTTACCAAAATCCGCGCCGAAGGCGGCCGCACACCGCATATCGCTTTTATGGTTAATACCAAGGCCGGCGATACTGCCCGAAAGATATATGAGGACCTTTATAAGCCGCGACTCTTCGAGGACCTCTGGTTCTATTGGCAGGGCAGGCCCCTGATGCTCTGTGACCCCGCCCAGGCGGATGACGAGATTAGACAGTTCTTCACCCTTCGCCGCGCTCACTGGCCGTTCACCCAGGTCAACACCAAAAACGCATGGCACTGGGAGGCGATCTATCCCCAGGTCTATGGCTATACCGACGACCCCAATATCCCTGAGCAGGTCAATGTAAGCGTCGCCCAAAACCTCGCTCAGGACGATGGCAGGGTAATGCCAATGAGCACGGGCAACGCCAGAGGCCGAAGCTTCCACAACGGTGCCCTCGATACCGCGCCCGGCGCAGTCAATTGG
>JAFGTU010000320.1 GCA_016933985.1 Sedimentisphaerales bacterium
CGAGCTGATGAGCGAGGCCGGGTACTACCAGACCGTCTCAATGCTGGATGATCCCTACCGGGTCAAGCGGGCCTGCGAGAAGGCCGGCGTCAAGCTCTCCGGCCTCTCCTCGCACTGCCCCCTCTGCAAGCCGGATATAAGCGGCAATTATCTCAAGCAGGCCATCCGCTTCGCAGCCGAGTGCGGCGCACCGGTCGTCAATACCGACGAAGGCCCCAAGCCCACCTGGACTACCGAAGAGGAAGACCACGTCCTGATGAAATACACGCTCACCGAAGCTGCCGCCTTCGCCGAGGCCCGCGGCATTATGATCGGCATCGAGCCGCACCAGCAGTACAGCAAGCACCCGGACGGCCTCGACAGGATCTACAACCTCGTCAAATCCAAGGCGATGGGCATAAACTTCGATACCGGCAACAGCTACCTCTGCGGCCACGACCCCATCAAGTGGCTCAGGCACGTCAAGAGCAGGCTCGTCCACCTCCACGCCAAGGACATCTCCATCCAGCATTCGCAGGCCGAACGCGGCAAAGTCACCGGCACCCCCGCCGGCTGCGCATGCGGCGAGGGAGTCATAGACTGGAAAAAGGTCATCGAGGTATGCCGCCAGGCCCCGCGCGATATAGTCTTGAGCGTCGAGTGCGGCACTATCGAGCAGGCCGAAACAAGCATCAAAAATCTCAAGGCCCTTCTCTAACGAATATGAAACGAAGAGAATTTCTGCAAGCCGCCGGCATCGGCGCCGCAACGGCTCTCCTAAGCTCAGGATGCTCAGGCACACAGCTACGCCCCGCCAAAGAAGCGAAGCGAAAACCGAATCTTGTCTTCGTCTTCGCAGACCAGTGGCGCGCCCAGGCCGTCGGCTACGCCGGCAATAAGGACGTCAAGACCCCCAATCTCGACAAGCTCGCCGCCCAAAGCGCCAATTTCGCCAATGCCGTCTCCTGCTGCCCGGTCTGCAGCCCATATCGAGCGAGCCTGATTACGGGCCGATACCCGCTGACACACGGCGTCTTTTTGAACGACCTGCTCCTGAACGACCAGGCCGTTTCCCTCGCCCAGGCGTACAAGCGTGCCGGTTACGACACCGCCTATATCGGAAAATGGCATCTCGACGGAAACAAAAGGGCCGCCTTCATCCCGCGAGAAAGGCGACAGGGCTTCGACTTCTGGAAGGCCCTCGGCTGCACCCACGATTATAACAACTCCTTTTATTACGCCGATGAGGATGTCAAGCTCAAGTGGGAAGGCTACGACTCAATCGCCCAAACGCAAGAGGCCCGGCGATATATCCGCGAACATTCCAAAGGCAAACCCTTCGCCCTGGTCCTCTCCTGGGGCCCGCCCCACGCCCCCTACCATACCGCCCCGCAGAAATACAAGGACATGTTCGATCCCGAAAAGCTGTCCGTCCGCCCGAATGTCCCACAGGAGCAAGTTCAGCAAGCCAGGGAAACGCTCGCAGGCTACTACGCCCATATCGCCATCCTCGATGAATGTATAGGCGAGCTCCTAACAACGCTCAAAGAGCTCGGCATAGAAAACGATACCATCTTCGTCTTCACCTCCGATCACGGCGACATGCTGCACTCCCGCGGCCAGATGAAGAAGCAAAGGCCCTGGGACGAGTCGATCCGCATCCCGTTCCTCCTGCGCTACCCCGCCGCGATGGGCAATAAGGGCACGACAATCGACATGCCGATAAATACGCCTGATATTATGCCCACGCTCCTGGCCTTAAGCGGGATCGAGATACCAGATACCGTCGAAGGCACGGACTTCAGCGACGTCGCAAGGGGAAAGCGAGAACCCCAAGACAATGCCGCCCTCATTTGCTGCCCCAGCCCCTTCGGGCAGTGGAAGAGGACTGACGGCGGGCGAGAGTATCGCGGCGTGCGAACCAAACGCTATACATACGTCCGCGACCTCAACGGCCCTTGGCTCCTCTACGACAACGAAAACGACCCTTACCAGTTAGATAACCTGTGCAACAAGCCGCAGCACGCCAAACTGCAGAAGAAATTGGAGGCCCTGCTCTCGCAAAAACTCAAAGAAACCAACGACGAATTCCTTTCAGGCTGGGACTACATCAAGAAATGGGGATACAAGGTCGATGCATCCGGAACCGTCGGATACACCAATTGAACGAGCCAATATGAGACTGAGAATTCGCACCTTCGCATATCTAACATTATTAACCGCCGCCCTGCCGCTTCTTGCCTCTGAGGCTTCGGGAGGACCCGCCCAGGAGCCGCCGGCAACGACCCGCCTCTGGGATACGCAGTCGCCTCTCGCCGACCGGGTCGATCTGCAGGATAGAGCCAACTGGACAATTGTCCCCAGCGACCTGCTGACGCTCGAAGCAGACCCCTCCGCCGCCGCTTCAGACCCCGGCTACTACGGCAGAGAATACACCTTCAAGGGCGATGCGGTAGTAGAGAATCAATACTTGACCGCCGTATTCCTGTCGAAAAAAGCCAAAGTGGCCGTCTATTCGGCAGCCGATTTGAGCGAGAAAAAGCTCGAATTTCGCCCGCTCCAATTAAAAGGAAAAGCCGCAAGCATTGCCAGGTGCACGATACTGCGGAACACCGGCAACGAAGCAAGTCTCGAAGTCTCTTTGTCCGACGGGCAGCCAAACGATAATCTCTCCGCCGTTCTATCCTTCGCCGACAGCCCAATCGTCGAGATCAAGCCTGCTGAGAATATGAAGGGAATAAGCCTGCTTGGTCCGATCGAGTACGGCGTGGTCCCGGCCTTTATCGGCGACGACCTCATATTCAGCCCGAAAGACTATCCTTCGGCGACTAAACTGCACATCCCGGCAGAGAATCTCTTCCTCGGATTGATCAAAGGGCGGAATGATATGCTCGTCGTCACCTGGCCGAGTGGAAACCAGCGCATCAGACTCATCCTCAACAGTGAAAAGCAAGAGCCGCGCCTGATCGAATCTGTTGACCTCGACAATGACGGCGGCAGCGTTTATCTGGCCGTCTTGAGTGCCCCGGGCATCTGGCACAAAGAGCGGTTGACGACCTCTTATCTTGAAAAGGATGTGGCCATCGACTGGAAGAAGCCCTTCTCTGCAAGATGGAAGACCCAGTTGACCGAAGCGGAAGTGAAAACGACTTATGCCTTCAGAGATTCCCAACAGAATATCTGGCGGGCAATAGCAGGCCGCTACTTCTATCCGGTCTGGTTTCAAGGCGACAAGGCCTTCTATCGTCTCAGCAAGAAAGTGCCTCCCGAAGGAGAATCCGTCATCTATTTCCTTGAGAGGAAAGGCACTCCCGCCTCAATCTCCACACCTGTTGACATTATGAGGGAAACGCTGGGCAGGCAGGTTTGCGATGCAATACTCGACCTCCCGGGCCGAACGCTGCGCACACACCACAGGAGAGGCGCCGAGGGAATTCGCCGTGCCGCCACCTGCGGATGCACCGCCGCAATAGAGGCCGTCTTCAAAGAGGGCAATGAGGTGGAGAAGAAAGACTATGTCATAGGAGCCGTGGACGATATGGTCTATTTTGTCACCAGGCACGTCCAGAGACTCGGCGAATATCAGGAATTCGCACGGGATATGATTAGCTTCCTGAATCTCAAGGCCGAATCAAATCCGGAGCTAAAGACCTTCCTCGAAAGCCTGAAGGAAATAGCGCAGAGGATACCCCAAGAGTACGATGCACAGAAAGAGAACATAAAGACGCTTGTCTATACCGCCGAGCTGGCCCGGCAGACAAAGGCACTGCCTGAAAAGAAAGATCCGAAGAACCTCCCCACCGTCCTCGACCTCGGCGGAAAATGGAGAGGAATGGGAGGCGCCCAGGATGAGCTGCTTGGCAAGTATCACAGCATAACCAGGAACCTCTTTCAGCAGGCAGGCTACGGCTGTGTAAACCTGCCGAATGCGATAGAAATCGCACAAGAAATTAGAAACCGATGCAGACTATGCCTTAGAAATCCCGACGGCTACGAAATCTGGCAGGA
Organism: Sedimentisphaerales bacterium; assembly: GCA_016933985.1. Taxonomy (GTDB): domain Bacteria; phylum Planctomycetota; class Phycisphaerae; order Sedimentisphaerales; family Anaerobacaceae; genus JAFGCD01. The sequence continues at coordinate 3,988 of JAFGTU010000320.1, forward strand.
TTATTGAGTGCGCAGTGCCGCTTGAAGATTGAAAAATCGAAAAACATGAAACGCTACATCATAGCTGTATTTCTCTTGCCCGCATTTTTTATGCTGTTTGAAGGCTGTAAGCGCCAGGCCCCTGCTGATTCGCCCACGACACCAAGCGACCGACACGACAAGCCGAAAACGGAATCCGGCCCGGAAATGGTCCTGCTCCCCGGCGGAACGTTTACAATGGGAGATGAAAAAGAGCCGGATGCAACGCCACACGAAGTCGTCGTAAGCGCATTCTATATAGACAAGTACCTGGTCACTCAAGCCCAATACCAGAAAGTCACAGGAAAGAATCCCTCCCGCTGGAAGGCGGCGGAGAACCCCGTCGAGCAGGTCCGCTGGTCGGACGCCGTCAGATACTGCAATGCCCGCTCCCGCCTGGAGGATCTCCAGCCCTGCTACGATTTGCAGACCTGGGAATGTAATTTCGATGCAAATGGGTACAGGCTGCCCACGGAAGCGGAATGGGAATATGCCTGCCGGGCCGGAGCCGGCACAGCGTACTGCTTTGGTGACAGCCCGTCGCAACTCAAAGATTTTGCCTGGTTCAAGGACAACTCCGCCTCGAAACCTCACCCCGTGGCACAAAAAAAGCCCAATCCTTGGGGGCTGTACGATATGCACGGCAACGTCTGGGAATGGTGCAACGACTTTTACAATGTGGACTACTACCAAGAAAGCCCCCGGGAAAACCCGAAAGGTCCGAAAACCGGGGATACCAAGGTGGTCCGCGGCGGCGCATGGAAATTCTCCGCAGATAGCTGCCGCTCCGCCTATCGTTACAACGAAGACCCCGGATACGTCGATGCCTGCTTCGGATACGACATCTACGGCTTCCGATGCGTTAAAAGTGCTACAATGTCTGGCACAAGCAACCAAGAAACCATCGCAAATCTGTCACCCTGAGCGAAGCGAAGGGTCTGGCAGGAAGTGGATGAGATTCTTCGCTGTGTTCAGAATGACATTTGGAGTCTTGAGATAGTTTCAAAAAGAAGGATCATTATGGAAAGGTTTAGAACAACTACTGTCATATCGTGGCTCCTTGCCGCCTTGTCCATCCCGAACGTCTCGGCCGACAACGCTCAGACTAATCAAATGCGTGCGGCAATGGACAAAGACGTCGTGAACGTTACTTCCGGCGAACGGGTCCTGATGCGCTACCGCTACAACGGTGTGCCGTACAAGCCCTACGTGGACCGGTTGCTCTCGCCGAGCGGAGTGAACATCCTCCTCGATGCCCCGGCCGACCATTTGCACCATCACGCCTTGATGTATGCGGTTACGGCGGACGGCGTCAACTTCTGGGAAGAGCAACAGGCGCCCGGCCGACAGGTCCATTTGAAGTTCGACGACGTAAAGGTCGATAACCGCGACGATGTGCCCTTTGCCGGATTCTCAGAGCAGCTCGATTGGGCCAAGCCGGCCAGCGGCGAATCCCTCCTAATTGAAAAACGCACCATCGAGGCAACCTATCTGCCCGGGCCGAAGGTTACTCTCCTGACGTGGCAGTCGGTTTTTAAGCCGGCTGAGGGAAAGGAATCCGTCACGCTAACCGGCGCGCACTATCACGGCCTGGGCCTGCGCTTTATACGCTCCATGGATACTAACGGCGAGTTTCGCAATGCCGACGGCAAGGCGGGAACCGTATTTAGAGGCGAAGAACTGCTTGTACGCTCGAGATGGTGCGCCTATACCGCCGAGGCCGACGGCAAGCAAGTTACGGTCGCCATGTTCGACCACCCCGAAAACCAGCGCCACCCCGCAACCTGGTTCACGATGAAGACGCCCTTCGCATACCTCTCGGCCACCCTGAATCTGCACGAACAGCCGCTCAAAGTAATCGCAGGCAAGCCCCTCTTTCTGCGGTATGCCGTAGCAATCTGGGACGGCAGCCCCGGCAAGGACGAAATCGACAACCTCTACAAGCTATGGGCCGCCACGCCGAAAATGTAAGATGGCACACTAAATTTGTCAGAAAATTGTTGAACTCGAGATGAAGGTCTGGTATTACACTGCTTGAATTGTGATGTAGCCGTCAAATATTGGATTTGGAAAAGGAAATCGAAATGAATATCTATGTGGGAAATTTGTCGCCTCAGACTACTGATGATGACTTGCGCCAGGCTTTTGAAGCATTTGGCCAGGTCGCTGCCGCCAGCGTCATAAAGGACAAGTACAGTGGCGAGTCAAGAGGCTTTGGATTCGTGGAAATGCCCTCTAAGGACGAAGCCCAAAGCGCAATCGACGAGATGAACGGCAAGGATTTGCTGGGAAGCCCCGTCAGCGTCAATGAGGCTCGTCCGAGACCCGAACGAAGCGGCGGCGGCGGTAGACGAGACGGCGGCAGGCGTGGCGGCGGAGGACGAGGCGGCGCCGGCGGACGAGGC
>JAFGTU010000321.1 GCA_016933985.1 Sedimentisphaerales bacterium
GGAACGAAATGGCATACGTGGCAGCCGAAGTTAAGGACCCCGGGCGCAATATCGTTCGCGCCCTGGTCTTCGGCTCGGCCGCCGTTGGCGTGCTCTATCTATTGGTGAACGGGGCCTTCCTTTACACGCTTGGCTACGAGGGCTTGGCCAACTCCAAAGCCGTCGCTACTGATACCGTGTCAACAGCCCTCAATGCCCGCCTTGCCGGAAGGTTAATCAGTGTCTTGGTCTGCATCTCCGCCCTCGGCGCCGTCTCGGGCCTGATCTTCACCGGCGCACGCATCTCATACGCCATGGGCGCCGAACACCGCGCGTTTCGCGTAGTCGGCAAATGGAACGCCCGAACAGGCACGCCGGCCTGGGCGCTTTTCTTGCAGGGCATCATTGCGATTGCCCTGATTGCGGCCCTCGGCTCCTTCGTCGATACGATCCTCTACACTGCGGCGCCTGTCTATTCCTTTTACCTCGCAACCAGCCTGGCCGTGATAGTCCTGCGACGCAAAGAGCCCCACGTCGAGCGACCCTACCGCGTCACAGGCTACCCGTTCACAACTATTGTCTTTTGTGCGGTCTGCGCATTCCTGATTCACAGCACCGTATCCTATGCCTGGAACGTGAAGCCGAGGAGCCTCCAGGTGCTTGCCGTCGTGCTTGTCGCAGGAATGATACTATATTGGCTGACCGATCTCCGCCGCCCGCGCCAATCCGACTGATCCTTCTCTGTCCGGTCTCAAGACCCCGTTGCCTACTCGGCGGGCAAATCGAGCGGTGAGATGTTGTCGCCGTGTTTCTTGGCCGCTTTGTTCAGACGTTTGCGGGCCTCGGCGAAGGTCTGATACAGAATTGCAGGCGTGTCGGCAACCTTTTCTCTGTAGATCTTCTCGACGCGGTCGAGCTTGGCGAGGTTCTCAGGTATGCGGAACGTGAACTGCCGCACGTACTCATCCTGTGTGTATTCGGCGCCGAGCTTCTCTTTGAAGAGTTTGGCCAAATCGTCGTACTTCGGAATAATCCCCGTCGGAGTCATCAGGCCCTCGACATCGCCGTTGACGCGGAGTTCCGCCCAGAGAATCCAGACCAGTTTATCCCTCATACTGTTGAGATACTCTCTGTTTTTGTCTTTGAGGAAGTAGTTGACCGAGAAGACCATAGGCGGATTCTCAACGCCGTCTGCGAAGTCCAGATTATTCTGGATGTACTTGCCTAAGGGAATCGAGAGGAAATCAAGGTTGGACATCAGGTTAAATGTCCGCACGCCCTCTGAGCCCAGCGTTGCGGCAGTCGTCTCGGATTCGAGAGAAGCGCCTTTGAGGATAATACCCTCGGTCCAGTTGAAGGCCTGCTCGACGGGGACCCAGGTGTCGCTGTCGCGACCGCCGTAGATAATCCCGCCTGCCGGAACGCCTTCAGGGTCATCCATCCGGGGGTCCATGTTTTTCAAATCACTGATATTGAGGCAATAGCGGGCATTCTTGTGGGAGGCGGTAACTTCCTTGCCGTCCGGTCCCTGCTTGCCCTTGTGCCACTGGCCCGAATGATTTACCCCATCGCTGGGCAGCTCAGAGCCCATTCCGAGCCAGTGCGGCCTGTTCTCGCCGTCAAGCAGGACGTTCGAGAAGATCACCTCGCCGGGTTTGGTAAGGGCCTCATATATGATCGGGTCGTCGTGCGTATTGACATCCTGTATGATGCCGAAAATGCCCTTCTCGACGTTCACGGTGCGCATCACGCCGTTCTTCTTGCGGAAATACGCAATGTCGTCGCCTATGATAGTCTGGCCCGGCAGCATAGAAGTGGACGTCTTGCCACAGGCCGAGGGGAAGGCGCCGGCAAAATATGTAATCCGCTTCCCAGGCCCGCGGGCCCCCATTACGAACATGTGTTCGGCCAGCCAGCCCTCCTTCGATGCCTTCTGAATGGCTAACCGCAGCGATAGCTTCTTCAAGCCGATGGTATTGCCTCCGTATTGAGTGTTGACGCTATAGACAATATCCTCTTCAAGGTCGATATAGATCCGTTTCTTATCGACGTTCTTGCTCACCGCGCCCTCAAGCTCGCCTTCGGAATGGAGGAAGCGGAAGAAGTCCGGCGAATTGCCGATCTTCCTGAACTGCTCATAGCCCGGGCGATATAGAATCGTCTCGCTGTGACCGACGTATGGCGAATCCGTTATCTGAACGCACGGAATCGAGAATTCCGAATCAACGGGGCCTAGGCAAAAGAACATCACCAGCATTTGGCGCCCGGCCATCGAGCTTTTTAGAAGGCTGCGAACCTCTTCGGTGCCTTCCTTCTTGTCCATAGAGTTGAGGCTTGCCCCCAAATCCGAACCGGAGGACAGCAAATACTTCGTCACCTCCTTGTCGCGGCCTTGGTCGTAATACCCGTCGAAATGACAGGTATGGCCCTTGATGTTCAATGCTATCTCTTCATCCTTCTCGAGCGCCATGTGCCGGATATAAGCCCGGTCCTCATCCGTATCAGTGCAAACATATACCGATTCAGCCCCCGTCAGCTCAATCGCATCGGCCACAAACGCATGCAGCTTCGCGTTGGCCAGGGCCATCAGCCTGTTATAGTCTTCCGTTGTCAGCTTCTTCTTGAGCAGTTCAGTTGCGTCACCCATCACAGTCACGTACCTCCAAAGTAAATGATGCGGTTGATAGAGCCGCGAGATTCTACCATCCACTCCGCACGCGTCAAGGGCATTTTTGTAAAGTTGTTGCTATAAGCCCCCCCCTGCACCAACTCCCCGCGGTCGCTGATGGAGGACAAAAAAAGCCGGTCGCTCGCCATATTCGGCGAGAAACCGGCTTCTTCATATTGATAAACGCCTTGCCTTACTTCGGGACCTTGAACTCGTACTCCTGGATTGTATCCTTGTCCAAATCCTTGGCGCGGCAGCGAAGCAGAAATCCTGCGTCAGTCTTCTTGTACTCAAAATCCTCACCGCTGAACAGATCCTTGGGCAGGCCAGCGGGGAGCTTGTCGGGCAGTTTCTTCGTTCGGGTTTTGATCATATACACCTCGACGGCGCTCCTAAGCGCATTTCTCTGTGTCCTGCCCCTGATCATATTGCCATATATCTTCGAGACGCCCGGTGCGACCGCTGCTGTCACCATTGCTTCGGGGTTCTTCTCAGGCTCTTTCTCCAGTTCCTGGGCCAGTTCGGTCAACTGCTGATGCGTCTTGGCGTATGGTGAATCGCTCCGGAGGATCGACATCACAGAATCCATGTGCTTTGCATAGTAATCCTGGCACTTTTTTAGGAACGTCTCGCCTCCTAATTTCGTGGCCATATCGACCGCCTCTTTCTCGCTCTTCTTGGGGTCGATAGCAGTCATCAGTTCGCCGATTCTTGCCATGCTCATCTGCTTGACGGCCACTTCCTGCTCGGTTTCCAGCGGTTTCGCAACCGAGAGCGGTTTCTTGGCCAAAGCATCCAATTCTTTCTTGAGTTGCCCGAGCGTTTTGGAATCCGTGGGTATCTGCCCCAGCAAATCCCCGATGCAGTTGTCGGTCATACTCTCGACCGCCACGGCCACAAGAAATGAAATCAGCGTTTCATCCCCAACGTGTCGGCTCATTTTCAAGACTGTAACACAACGCTCGAAGGCCGGTTCATAATCTCCCTTAGAGGCCAGGACCCGCGCTTCTGCAATCAGGACGCGCGCCAGGCCACGGATCTGCCCAAGGTGCGACAGCAGCATATTGAAGCCTTCTGAGTACCGCAGGCCCCAGTCGCACTGACGGAGTTCTGAGGCGGCCACAGCCAGCCCAATCGCCCCACGGCAACTTCCGACATAGTCTTCTATCGCCTTATTCAACTCGGTCTTCCCATCGGCGTAATCACGAAGCTGGGTATCCACCGGATCTTCGACCTTAGGCAGTGCAAGAAACGCCTGGTAGTACAGAAGCGCCGCGTTTTCCGGGTCGGGCGGATACGCCAAGCTCGGCAAATTCAGTGCCGTTAGCGTAAACATTGCACATAAAGCCATTGCCATTCTATTGTTGCGCGAAGCACTCATAATCTGTCCTTTCCAATTTTCAACCGTTCAAATCTCTGGCCAAATCCGCCAACGACGAATTTGGGCGCGAAGGCCCCAAAAGCCTCACGGCGTCGTCGCACTGCTTCTCCAGGGCCTCCATTCCGCCGTGGCGATAGGCCATTCGATACGACATCGCCGTAACCATTTCGGCTGGCGATTTCTCAATCTGCTTCTGCTCACCCGGGCCCAGGTAAGCGATTAACAGGCCAAGAGTAATCATAATTGCCGCTGCAGCAGCAACTTGCGTTATTCGGTAGCTGATGACCAAACGTAAGAGGCCAAGTGGGCCTCTCGATGGTCGTGCCGACCTGCGACCGATGAGGGTCTGGAATTCGCGGTCGTACTTCTGCTTCCATTTCTCAGCGTCGAACTTCGGCTCGCTCGTACCGATATTCCCAGCTATCAGCTCATCCAACCATTTCTCGTCTCTTTGTTCGTTCATATTCGCACCTCGCCAAAACCTTCTCTTTTTAGCTGTTCTGCCAGTTTTCTCTTTGCCCTGCGCAGCCTGCCGTTTATCGCCTGCTCCGAGATGCCCAGCACCGCGGATATCTGCTCGTATGACATACCGTCATAGAATCGCAGGTAGATGACCTCTTTTGCCGAGGCCGCGAGCTTGCCTAACGCCTTTCTAACGGCGTCCGAAGAGGCATCTTCGCCTGATTCAGCCGCCGCAGGAGAATCCTCGATACAATGCACCCGCTTGGTAGTCCGGAGCATATTCCTGGCTGCGTTCCTGCTTATGGCAGCGATCCACCCGGCAAATCCGTCTTTTTTCCTTAACTGGGGCAATTTCACGGCAGCTTTGGCGAATGCCAGCTGCGCCGCATCTTCGGCTAGATGCTTGTCGCCGATTATCGAGTGGGCAATCGCAACCATGGCGGCGTAGTATCGCCTGCAAAGCTCCGTAAAGCTGTCGCCATCACCGTTTACTGCCGATTCGACCAATACTGAGTCAGGCTCTTGAGACACCAACAACTCCTTAAAACCAACACCTCGGCGGTCAATTCGCACCGTCACACCTGGGCCTATCACCTACAAAGACCCCCAAACGCCCGAAAAATGGGCGCTAAAATTCTCAAACTGACCGATTCGCCTTGTCATCTTCTTGTTGCACAAGGATTTATCGTGGCGCTTTCTTGGAAATCGGTCAGTTTGAGTAAAATTCTTACTTTGGCGATGTGGGCCATTATATGCACGGAGATCCTGCAAACGTACAGCAAAAAGCCGATTCCCGCTCGGTAAGTTACTTTGGGGGCGGGTTTTTTGCTTGACTTTTTGAGTATTTGTGTTAAAGTGTAAGACGCTTGTGGAATGGCGACGGAAGGATCGTATGAAGCGGCAGGACGCAGATAATTTTAGGAGGATATGATGATGAAGACATCAGTTGTCATAAAAACCATTTCTGTTGGCCTTTTTGCGCTTGCTGCATTTTGCACCTGCGCATCGGCGGCCTGTCCGCCCGCGGACCTGGACGGCGACTACTTCGTCGATTTCAACGACTTTGCCATCTTGGCCGCTACCCGCGGCCGCCTGCTCGACATCCACAGTCTGGCCGGCCAATGGCTCAAATTCGACCCGGAGCCTTCTACGCTTCTGGGCCGGGTCGAAATGCAAACGGATGACCCTAATGAGCCTAATCAGTTCGCCGTTGAGCTCGTAGTAGTCGGCAGGCAGCGGATCGGAAGGGCAATCTTCCAATATGAATGTCAGGTAATCCTGACAAACCTCTCGCCGGTTAGCTTTGAGAATGCCCATCTCGTAATGACGGCCTGGCCGGGCAATATGACGATAATAGACCCGCACGTAACCTTCGGCGAGGCCGAAATCGCCCCCGGCGAATCGACCGCCAGTATGGATACCTGCACCTTCACAGTTGACCGCTCCATCCTGATAGATCCCCTTGAAATCGTATGGCGCTACGTTACCGCCTCGCAAGATATGACCTTCATCCCCGGCGGCACGTTCCAGATGGGAGATAACCTCGGCGACGGCTGGTCGCATGAATTGCCTGTTCATACGGTTTCGCTGGACTCATTCTATATGGGCAGGTGCGAGGTGACGAACAGGCAGTATTGCGACTTCCTGAATTCTGCCTTGCGCCAGGGCTTGATAACGGTAACAAGCGGCGTGGTCTATAAGGCCGGGTCGGGTACGAGCTATCCGTATTGCGATACGGCAACCAGCAGTTCTTACAGCCAGATAGCCTACGGCGGGGGTGTCTTCTCGGTCCGCACCAAGAATGGGCGGGATATGTCCAATGACCCGATGGTTATGGTTAGCTGGTACGGGTCTGTTGCCTATTGCAACTGGCGGAGCCAGCAGGAAGGAAAGGAACAGTGCTATAATGTCTCGACGTGGAATTGTGATTTCTCCAAGCACGGGTATCGACTTGCTACCGAGGCCGAGTGGGAATACGCTGCCAGAGGCGGGCTTTCCGGGCGGCGTTTTCCCTGGGGCGATACGATAACGCACAGCCAGGCGAATTACTACAGCTACAGTTATTACTCATACGACATCAGCCCGACAAGAGGTTTTCATCCGGTCTGGTATGATGACGTAGATCCTTATACGTCCCCTGTTGGCAGTTTCCCAGTCACCGGATACGGTCTGTATGATATGGCCGGGAACGTGTGGGAGTGGTGCAATGACTGGTATCTCAACACGTATTACAGTTCAAGCCCCTATTACAATCCGACAGGTCCGATAACTGGCACGTCTCGCGTTATTCGCGGCGGCAACTGGAGCGGCCTTGCCAGCTACTGCCGCGTTGCGTACCGGAGCGGCAACTGCTTTCCGGCGTCTCGCTTCAGCATCATCGGATTTCGTTTGGTCCTGGATTTCCAGTAACACTTTGTCCTTTTTTCTTTTACCCTTTGCCCTGATCGCAGCGAAGGGCAAAATTTTTGAAAAAAAACACCAGTTATGAGCGGCGAACTTAAAGCTATCAGCGTTTTTTTCGTCTTGATGCTATGGTTACATCTTCAATACCTTCATGCTCTTCATGGTGAATCAATTTTTTCTACCATGAAGGACATGAAGGGCATGAAGGGAATAGGTCGGCTACAATAAAATAAAGAATTTTCTTGACTTTTGGAAGCCGGCGTTTTAGACTTATTTTAATATCGATGCTCTAAAGGCATCTGAGGGTGTGGAAAGATGGAGCTTTCCCTGAGCAAAATGAATGGAGCGCGCGAGAATTGTGCGCGAGCACTCGGCTGGCTTTGTGCAGCCACGGCTGAATCAGGATTAGGAGTGTGCGATGAAAAGAATGATTCCAACCGGAGCGATTCTTGTATTCTTGCTGACGGCGACCGCTTTTGCCTCGCTTGATGCGACTATCATCTACCAGACCGGCGACCTTGGCGGGGGCCGATGGCAATATACCTATGAAGTAACCAACAACAGCCTGACCGTCCCAATCAAGGAGTTCACCGTTTGGTTCGATTATGACCTTTATACGAACTTAGCTGTTGAAACACCGACAACTCCGCCCGACTGGAACCAGCTTGTCCTTCAACCGGAGCCTGTTCTGCTCGATGACGGCGCCTACGATGCAAAGACGCTCGATGCGGGTTTAAGCATCGGCCAAACGCTCGCAGGCTTCTCCGTCAGCTTCGATTGGGCGGGCATCGGCGAGCCGGGACCGCAGCCCTATGACATCATCGACCCACAGACCTTCCAGACAATCGATTCGGGAATAACAGTAATCCCCGAACCGGCGACCCTGCTCCTCCTCGGCTTGGGAGGCTTGATCCTGCACAGAAGATTCAAAACCGCACAATAGCGAGGCGAATACTATAATGAGCGGGAAGGAAGGGGGCGCTTTGCGGGTGTGGCAAGGCATCTGAGTTAACCCGGAGGGACTCGAATTTGCAGATTCTCGGTACATTCGGTCCGGCGTTCATAAACGGTTTGGACACTCGTATTTGTATGAGAAGCTGAGTATAATCGGCCGGGGAATTTGGAGAATACGAAGAATTTCACATAAAATTTGTAACATCCGGGAAAGATCGTCGTCTTATTATAATAAGATGGGTAGTTTGGAGTGTGGGCGCCTTTTTGACGCCTCTTTGTGAATTGGGCGCCTTTTGTATGGGTATTGTTGGCGGATAGTTAGGTTTTGAGGCCGAAAAGGCCGTCATAGAAGGAGCGTACAAGGATGAGAAGAACGGTTTTGCTGAGTTTTGTCGTCGCGGCGACAGTGTGCGCATCTTCTTCAGCCGCGACTCGTCAGGTTCCGAGCCAATATCCCACAATCCAAACGGCCATAAACGCCTGCAGCAACGGGGATACTGTCATCGTCGCCCCGGGCACTTATAACGAGCGGATCGATTATTCCGGCAAGAACATCGTTGTGAGCAGCACCGCCCCGGATGACCCGGCGGTTGTAGCCGCCACGATTATTAACGCAGGAAGAAGCGGCAGTGCGGTTACGTTCATGAACGGGGAGACCCAAAATGCGGTGCTTACGGGCTTCACGGTCACCGGCGGATACGGGACAAATTACCTGCAAGATGGGCTGTTCTGGGGAGGCGGAGTCTTTTGCTCGGAATCTTCGCCCACGATCACGAAGAATGTGATTGCGAATAACAACGGCCCGGCGAGCGGCGGATTTAATGCCATTTCATACGGCGGGGGGATTGGCTGTTTACTGTCGGATGCGGTGATAACAAACAATATCATAAAGGATAATACCGGCGCTGCCGGCGGAGGCGTGATAATCTATATCGGCAACGCGAGAATAACGGACAACCTGATCTATGGGAATTCGGGAGTTATCGGCGGGGGAGTCGTCCTGCTTGGAGGGCAGTTGATCAACAACACTGTCGTCGGCAATGACGCCAGCCTGCCGAGCGACCTGGAGCCCATGGACGGTCGCCCCGGCGGAAATGTCTATGCAGCTTCAGACCGAGACAGCGGCATGTTCATCTCGATTATTGTAAATAACATAATCTGCGGCGCGCCGTCCGGGGCCGGCATATACTCGGAGGACGTGCTCGAAGATGAGATCGCCTTCAACGACGTCTGGGGCAACTTGCCGGGCAACTATATGGCGTATGATCCCATCAGTTCCGAACTTCATTACGATGGACCCGTAGACAGGACGGGAACCTACGGAAATATCTCCGCCGACCCGCTATTCGTTCATCCCGACAACGATGATTATCACCTGCTGCCCGACTCTCCCTGCATAGGCGCAGGCGACCCGGCCTTTATCCCCGAACCCGGACAGACCGACATTGACGGCGATCCCAGGATATACGCGATCATAGTGGACATCGGTGCTGACGAGTATGTAGGTTACGTCAGGCCCGTGGCCGACGCAGGAGACGATGTGCATCTTGCCGAGCCAGGGTCCGTTACACTCGATGGCAGCAGTTCCTTTTTCTACGATCCGTGCAGCCCGAGGTTCTATAGCTGGCAACAGGTTTCAGGGGCTCAGGTGACGCTTAGCGACCCCAATACAGTCAATCCAACATTCACGCCTGATGAATTCGGAGAATATCGCTTCGAGCTGGTTGTCAGCGACGGCCAGTACGAGAGCTGGCCGGATCAAGTAATCGTCTTGGTCGGGAACGAGCCGCCCGTAGCCGATGCCGGAGTGGGAAAGGTGATCGATGTGCCCGGTCGCGGCACGCTCGACGGGTCGGGCTCGTACGATCCAGATCCGATTGACGTGCTGAGCTACAGTTGGACACAAGTGGACGGTCCTGCGGTAGTGCTACAAGGTGCCGATACTGCCACCCCCTATTTTGATTGCAATGACGAAGGCTTGTATGTTTTCCAACTGATAGTGAGCGACGGCATGGCCGACAGCGAGCCGAGCACCGTGCAGGTCGCGACGGTCTCGGCGACCGTAAATCAAGAGTATTTGGATGCCGTATCCGGGATCGACGGATATTCCCATTATCCGGATGTCTCGGGTGATAAAGTGGTATGCGCTTTTGGATGGGGCGAGGACTATGACTGGGATATCGCATGCAGGGATTTCAAGACCGGTCAGGTCGTGACATTTTCGGGGGGCGGAATCGACACTTTCCCGAAGATTGACGGCGATATCGTTGTTTGGTGCGGAGGCCCCGATTACGGCGAATTCGGGTGGCCTCGGCGAAATACGAGCGTCTTCATGCGGGAGCTTTCCACCGGCGCCCAGAGGACTCTTAGAGCGCGTACAGACAGCGCCTCGTACAGCCATCCGGCGGTTTCGGGCAACAAAGTCGTGTGGATCGCACATACCGGCATAGACGTAGAGGACGATCTCTACTGGCGGCAGATGCCTTACGCTATATGCGGCGCAGACATAACGGACTTCAACAATCCGGTCTATTTCACAATCGCCTACCATGTGGGCATCAGGGACCCGTATCCGATTGACGATCCGAGCGCGGCCTTCGACGACGTGATTGACATATCGGGCAACATCGTCGTCTGGGAGGGGGGCGGCGATATCTACGGTGCGGACATCTCGGATTTGCAGCATATTCGGTACTTCACTGCGCACTATGGCCCCGGCCGGCAGTATGACCCGGCTGTATCGGGCCGGTACGTTGTCTGGACGGACGAGAGAGACGATTCGGGCGATATCTACGGTGCGGACCTCTCGGATCTCAGTCATATCCGCCAAACGACAATCGCCAAGGCTGCCGGCAGCCAGCTTCAGCCGGACATTGACGGGTGTGTGGTTGTCTATGTCCAGGGGAGCAATTACGGCGGCGAGATAAGGGCGCTGTGTCTGACCAAACAGCACGGCCCATTGGATATCGAACTGCTTGATTATCCTTACGGAGTTGGGCCGGCGATAAACGACGGGATACTTGTCTGGCAGACGAGCACCTACGGATATCTCCAGGCAATGTCTCTTGAAGTTGGGTATTCTATTTCCGACGGACCCGTCGAGAATAAAACGGCATCAACGCGATATGACTATATTCAGCACGCCATCAACGGCGCCGCCGACGGCGACCGCATTGTGGCCGAGGAGGGAATATACGGCGAGAGGGTTGACTTGAGGGGCAAGAGCCTGACGATCAGTTCAGCCAATCCAGGCGACCCGGCCGTTGTGGCCGCTACCGTTATCAAAGCCGCCGGGTCGGCTGTGACATTTGCCAATAACGAAGACGTAAACTGCACCCTTGCCGGCTTTACCGTTCAAGGCAGTGACAGGGGCGTTTACTGCTACTGTGCTTCTCCGACAATTGCAGACTGTATCATCACGGGCTGCACCGGCCCCGGAATCGAATTGTTCAAAGCCAGCAAGCCCAAGATCGCCAACTGCAATATAACGGACAATTCCGGCTCCGGTGTCCAAATGTGGCTGTTCATAGGCACCAGGGTGACGTCGTATAACGCCCCGGTGATCGCCGACTGCGTCATAGCCCGTAACAGTCGGTATGGCCTTTTCGGAGACGACCCGAAAATCAACAATTGCACTATCGTTGACAACTCTGCAGGCGGCGTCAACAGCCGCGTCCCGGTGCTGGCTAATTCAATCGTCTATTACAACGGCTTGGACGCCGCCCAAATAGTAAGCAGCAGCGCGACGGTAACCTACAGCAATGTCGAAGGTTCCTGGCCCGGCGCCGGCAATGTCGATTACGAACCGGCGTTTGTGGATTGGGAAGACGGCAACTTTCATCTGCTGAGCGATTCGCCCTGCATCAATGCCGGCAACCCCGAATTCCAGGCCGAATCCAACGAAACCGACATCGACGGCGAAGCGCGTCTGATGCTGGGCCGCGTCGATATGGGCGCCGATGAATTCAATCCGTTTGAAGTCGAGTTTGTGGTGGTCGGCAAGGAGCGGGTGGGCAGGACCATCTTCGAGTATGAATGTAGAGCGATTCTGACGAATATATCGAACTTCGCTGTCCATGACGTCCAACTAAAGTTAGCGGCGGCGTGCGACAATGTGAGAATGATTCAGCCAAACGTAACGTTCGGCGATGTCGAACTCGGCGAGGAAGATTCGGCCGTGAGCATCGATACGTGCACTATCCAGGTGGATCGCTCGGATGCAATCGACTCGGCAAAGATAATCTGGCACTCGAGCTGCCAAATAGTCGATACCTGCGAATCGCCACGACTAATGGCTTGCGGTCTGACCTCGCTGCCGCAGGCAGATTCCCCTGCAGACCTGGTCGTCGATGGACGGATTGACTATGCGGATTTGGCGGAGCTGGCCGGACGGTGGCTTGGGGTTGGGCAGGGAAAAGGCGTTCCACCGGACATTGCGCCGAACGGCATTGTGGACTTCGCCGACTTCGCAGAACTGGCCAAAGAGTGGAAAAAATAGGCCGTTCGGCGGAAGCTCCAAAAGGCGGACCCACACAAGTTCACCAATTAGAGAATATGCTCCGTATTCGTCAAAGTGAAACCCGGTCTCTTCTTGCCGGAAATTAGGTTTGACTCAGCCGCACCACGCCCGTATATTTACTCATTTAGTATTTTTCCCGGCCGCGCCGGTACTGGAGACAAAAATGGACAAGACCAAGATTGTCGCTGATGGTATAACCTTCGACGACGTGCTGCTTATACCGGCCAAGAGCGAGCTGGTGCCCAGCCAGGCGCAGACGCGCACGCGACTGACCAACAATATCGAGATCAATATTCCCATCGTCTCGGCAGCTATGGACACGGTAACGGAGGCTGCCCTGGCAATTGCGCTCGCCCAGGAAGGCGGTGTCGGGATAATTCATAAGAACCTCTCGATCGAAGCCCAAAGAATAGAGGTTGCCAAGGTAAAACGCTCCGAACACGGCGTAATACTCGACCCGGTTACGCTCTCGCCGAGCGAGCCGGTCCGCCGGGCGCAGGAATTGATGAACGAGCAGAACGTATCAGGCATCCCAATCGTCGAGGGCAAGAAGCTCGTCGGCATCCTCACTCGCAGAGACCTGAAGTTCCTTAAGGACTACGACGTCGCAATAAGCTCGGTGATGACAAAGGCCAATCTCGTCACCGGCCCGGCCGGGACCACCCTTGACCAGGCAAAGGAGAGGCTCCAGGAGTACAAGGTCGAAAAGCTTCTTCTTGTCAACAAGAAGGGCGAATTGGCCGGCCTGATTACTATGCGAGATATAGATCGGGTACAGCAGTATCCATTAGCCGCACGGGACAAAAGGGGCCGCCTGCGTGTCGGCGCCGCGGTCAGCGTGCACGACTACAAGCGGATCGAGGCCCTGATTGCAGCGGACGTCGATTTAGTCGTAGTCGATACGGCCCACGGCCACTCGCAGAACGTCATCGACACCGTGAAGAAAATCAAGGCCGAGTACGACATCGACGTGATAGCGGGCAATATCGCCACGGCCCAGGCCGCCGAGGACCTAATAGAAGCCGGCGCAAACGCCCTGAAGGTCGGTATCGGACCCGGCGCGATCTGCACGACGCGGGTCATTTCAGGTGTCGGCGTGCCGCAGGTCTCGGCCATAATCAACGTCGCCAATACCGCCGCCAGGCACGGTATTCCCGTCATCGCAGACGGCGGAATAAAGCAGTCGGGCGATATCACCAAGGCAATCGCCGCCGGCGCCTCGACCGTAATGATCGGTTCGCTGTTTGCCGGGCTAAAGGAAAGCCCGGGCCAGCTTGTCATTTACAAGGGCAGGCAATTCAAGGAATACCGGGGCATGGGTTCGCTCGGAGCGATGGTGAAGGGTTCAGCCGAGAGGTACGGCCAGAGCAGCTCAACCGAGGTAGGCAAGCTGGTGCCCGAAGGTGTTGAGGGCCGCGTCCCGTACAGAGGGACGCTCAGCGATTTCGTATATCAGCTCGTCGGCGGACTGAGGGCGGGAATGGGGTACTGTGGAGCGCACAATATCGATGAGCTGATGAAAGAAGGCAGGTTCGTCCGGATAAGCGCCGCCTCGGTAACCGAATCGCACCCGCACGATATACAAATCACCAGAGAGGCGCCCAACTATTCCGGAAAGCTGCCTTTCGAGGACTAACAATGAGTTCTGCAAAATTGCAGGTTAGGCCTATATTGTTGAAGAAAATCTCTTCTATGATTTTCTTCAATAATCACCTAACCTCTTATGATACAATACGTTCGCGTTAAAAAGAAAAAATCAGGAAACGATTTTTTCTTTTGTTAAGTAGGCCTAACCTGCAATTTTGCAGAAGCCTTAAATGCGCAAGGAGTTGACCATGACCAGACTATGGTGTGTCCTTATAATTGCACTGATCGCCTCCCAGAACCCCAATGCGGCCCCAGCCGCCCTGGAGGCGACCGACAAGGCCCCCGCCGAGCCGAACGATCCGTCAGCGACCGCGGGCCGAACTGCCGCCGAAGATCCGAATGATCCGAACGATCCGTCAGCGAGCGCGGGCCGAACTGCCGCCGAAGATCCGAATGACCCGAACGATCCGTCAGCGAGCGCTGGCCGAACTGCCGCCGAGGATCCGAATGACCCGAATAACCTGTCAGCGACCGCTGGCCGAACTGCCGCCGAGGATCCGAATGACCCGAATAACCTGTCAGCGACCGCTGGCCGAACCGCCGCCAAGGATCCGAATGATCCGAACGAAATTCTGTGGAAAAAGTGGGACGTCGTTATTAAGGACCCGAACGACCCGAACGAGATGCTCTGGAAAAAGTGGTGCGCCGTCACCAAAGTCCTGCAGACAAAGACCATCGCTCAAGAGACGAAGGAGAGAATAATCGACAAGATTGTCACCCCGATCTTCGATTTTCAGGGGATGGCCCAGTTGGTGTTGGGCAGCAAAAAACATTGGCCACAATTGACCAAGCCCCAACGCGAGAAATTCACCACGCTCTTTACCAAACGGCTCAAGACCTCATATCGGGAGAAAATATCTCTTTACACCGATGAAACAGCTTCGCTCAAGCCTGCCCAGCGAACAAATACGACCGTCCATATCCCGATGGAGCTTGTATCCAAGGACAAAAAGATGCTGATATTGTATAAGCTGCGCAAGGTCGATAAAAGCTGGAAGATATATGATGTTGAAATAGAAGGCGTCGGCATTCTGCTGACCTATCGGTCGCAGTTCGACGATATCCTTCAAAACGGCACTGTCGAAAACTTTCTCAAGGGTCTGGAGGAGCCGCCAACTCCCTAATCGGCAGCCTGCCGAGTCGGACGGATATATAGAATGACGAAACACCGCTCAGTGACATACTCCTTTTTCGACCGGGTGGTCCTGCGATATCCAATCATACTTCTTGTCTGCATTGTCACGGCGGTTGTCTTTCTGGCCTTCAAGGCCCGAGGTTTCCGGCTGGACGCCTCGGCTGAGACGCTCGTCCTTGAAAACGATGAGGACCTCAGATACGCGCGTTCGATAGCCGCCCGTTACGAACAGGCCGACTTTCTGGTGCTCACTTACACTCCGCAAGCCGACCTATTCACCGACGAAACCCTGGCCCGCCTGGCCCGTCTGCAAGACGAGCTGGTGAAGCTCGAAAGCGTAGCATCCGTGGTTTCAATTCTGGATGTCCCCCTACTTCAGAGCCCTCCCCTTTCGTTCAAGGAGCTTACCGACGAGCTGCCCACACTCACCTCGCCGAGGGTTGATAGAGAAATGGCGAAGAACGAGCTTCGTGACAGTCCCCTCTATCGAGACCTCTTTCTAAGCTCTGATATGAAGACGACCGCCCTGCTTGTTAATTTCGCCGACGATCCGGTCTATAGCGACCTGCTGCACCGCCGCAACGACCTGCGGCAGAAAGATGAGGAAGGCTCGATGACCGCGCAGGAGCGTCTCGAATTCAAACGCGTCGTTCGCCAATTCCGCGAATACAGGGACCAGGCCAGACGCCGCAGGCATCAGGATATCCGTGAAATAAGAACAATCGTGGGCCGCTATCGCGGCGACGCCCAGCTCTTTCTCGGCGGCGTAAGCATGATCGCCGACGACATGATAACCTACGTTCGCAGCGACTTGAAGATTTTCGGCGTCGGCGTCATGCTCTTCCTGGTCGTTATGCTTGGTGTTATCTTTCGCTCAATCCGCTGGATATTGCTGCCTATGCTCTGCTGCCTGGTCTCGGCGATCTGGATGATCGGGCTATTGGGGTGGTTTGGATGGGAGGTGACGGTCATCTCATCCAATTTCATATCGCTGCAGCTGATCATGACCTTGGCCGTTGCCATTCATCTGATTGTCCGTTACCGCGAGCTGTCGAGCGACAATCCCCAGGACCCGAATCGCCAATTGATTCTGGATACCCTCTGCCTGAAGCTCGAGCCCTGTGTCTATGCCGTGCTGACAACGATCGCCGGCTTTGCCTCTCTCGTGTTTTCGGGCATCCTGCCGGTAAGCACATTCGGCTGGATGATGATTGCGGGTTTAACGGTCTCTCTGATAGTGACCTTTCTGCTCTTCCCGACCTTGCTGATCCTGATCCCCAAAGAGGCACCAAGAGGCGTGCGCGGCCAAGGCTTCTTCATAACGGCGGTCACGGCAAGATTCACGCAGAACCACGGCAAGCTGATTGTCGGCGTCAGCGTCGCCGTCCTGATTGCGAGCGTCGTGGGCATATCGAGATTGACCGTCGAAAACTGCTTCATCGACTACTTCAAAAAGCATACCGAAATCTACCAGGGAATGAAATTGATTGACCAGCGGCTCGGCGGGACGACCCCCCTCGATGTTATCATAGACTTCCCCGGGCCAAATGAACCTGCAGCCGCAAATGCCCCTGCGGCAACTCAAAATGACGATGAGTTCGCCTTGATCGAGGATGAATTGGACAAGGCCGCATCGGACAAGAAATACTGGTTTACCGCCGAGAAAATGCGGATCGTCAAGATGGCCCATAAGTATCTCGATGAGCTGCCGGAAACAGGCAAAGTCCTCTCACTGGCCACCCTCCTCGACATCGCGCAGACGCTCAAGGGAGAAAAGCCGCTTGACAGTCTTGAGATTGCCCTGCTATACAACAAGGCCCCTGAAGAATTCAAGGGAATGCTCATGAAACCCTACGTCTCCGTCGAGCATAATCAGGTCCGCTTCTGGGTCCGTGTCAAAGATTCTGAGAAGTCCCTCAGGCGTAACGACCTGATAAAAAAGATAAAGGCCGACCTGCCCAAACTGCTCGATCTACCCCCGGAACAGATCCATCTTTCGGGGATGCTCGTTCTCTACAACAATATGCTCCAAAGTCTCTTCGGCTCGCAAATACTCACGCTGGGCCTGACCGTGCTGGCCCTCAGCGCGATGTTCCTCGTGCTTTTCAGGTCCCTGCGAATTGCGCTGATCGCGATGTCCGCAAACATCGTGCCTATAGCAGCCATTCTCGGCATAATGGGCTGGCTCGATATCCCGCTCGATATGATGACTATGACAATCGCCGCAATCAGCGTGGGCATTGCAGTGGACGATACGATTCATTATATACACAGATTCAAAGATGAATTTCCAAAAGACCGCAACTACCTCAATACGATGCACAGATGCCACGGAAGCATCGGCTATGCAATGTACTACACCTCCGTGACAATCATCATCGGCTTTTCCATCCTCGCGATGTCCAATTTTATCCCAAGCGTATTGTTCGGGTTGCTCACCGGGTCGGCAATGGTCTTGGCGCTGCTGGCGGCCCTGACCATCTTGCCGGGGCTGATCATCCTGATAAAACCTTTCGGAAATGAGAAAACTTGAGATTCCCTAATCGATTCGATACGATGCCGGGTACAATATTTAGTATAGACTCGTCAAGGGCAATAACATGAAAGCATACACTTGGCTCATTGTCGTTTTGGCCGTCGTGACTGTTGGCTGCACGGCCTCGAAGAAGACTGCGGCGAATCGAGAAGAATTCCTTGTTGTGCCGAACCCTACGGCCATGCCTTCGCAAACATCCGGCGACGACGAATTCGACCTGCTTGAAGACCAGCTCGACGAGCAGCAAGTCAAAATCTCCGACCCGTTCAGACCCCTGAATCGCGCCATGTTTAATTTCAACGACAAGCTCTTTTTATGGGTCCTAAATCCCTGCGCCAAGACGGTTAAGAAGACTCTTCCGGAGCCTGCTCGCATAAGCGTCCGCAACTTCTTCAATAATCTCACCACGCCCGTGCGTTTTGTAAGCTGCCAGCTCCAGGGTAAACACAAGGCCGCCGGGAAGGAATTGCACCGCTTCGCCTACAATACCAC
>JAFGTU010000322.1 GCA_016933985.1 Sedimentisphaerales bacterium
TATGATGACTACGGCGAAAATCCATTTCCTGCACATATCCGTTACCTCCTGCAACAGAATCGTGTTCTAAATCTTGCTTCGTGAATTCTCCCACCATTGTTCCCACAGGCCCGTCAAGACCCGGACCTTGTCGGGATGCTTTGCGGCGATGTTGTTCATCTCGGTCCTGTCTTGGACGAGGTCGTACAGCTCCCAGGGCGCATCGCCGAATTTGACGAGCTTGAGGTCGCCTTTGCGGACGGCCTTTGCCTGGCCGAACTGCCAGTAAAGAACATCGTGCGGCTTTCTTTTTTCGCCTCGGAAAACGGGCAGCAGGGACTTGCCGACTGGTTTCTTGAGCTTCTTGCCGTCAATTTCGTCGGGATAGTCGGCGCCTGCTATCTCCATGAAGGTCGGCATTATGTCGATTAGGTGCGCTACCTGGTCGGTGATTTGGCCGGGCTTTATGACGGCCGGCCAGTAGGCGATGAAGGGGGTGTGGTTGCCGCCCTCGTAATCGGAAGACTTGTACTTGCGATACGGGGTGTTGCTTGCATTTGCCCATGTCGGTCCGACAGCTCGATAACTCTCAACGGGGCCGGGCGGTATGTCGGGGGTGGTATCCGGGGTCTCCGCGCAGCCGCCGTTGTCGGAGAGGAAGAGAGTCAGCGTGTTTTGCCATCTGCCGATTTCTTTTAACTTGGCGATTACTCTGCCTATGGCCCGATCCATGCGGTCGATCATTGCGGCATAGACAGCCATTTTGAGGTCCTGCTCATCCTTTTGGGTGTCGGTGAGGGAGTCCCAGGCCGGGACCTTCTCATCCCGCGGGGCGCAGGGGAACTTGGGGTCGAACATGCCGATTTCGATTTGGCGGTTGTATCGGCGTTTGCGGAGCTCGTCCCAGCCGATCTTGTATTTGCCGCGGTATTTGGCGATGTCCTCGGGCCAGGCGTGGAGGGGATAGTGCGGGGCGGTAAAGGGCAGGTAGAGCAGGATTGGGTTGGCCTCGTTCTTGTATTGTTCGAGTCGTTGGACGGCGTAGTCGGCGAAGGCGTCTGTGGTGTAGAAACTCTTGTCTTGGGGGACGTAACCCATAATTGCCTTGCCTTCGATTGCCCATCTTCTCGGCGCCGGTTGCTTTCTTCCGGGCGGTCCTTCTCCGGGTCGGGCGACGGTTCCGGGATTGAAGTAATTGCAGCAGCCGTCCGCCAGGCCGAAGTATCTGTCGAATCCTCGCGTCGTTGGCAGCGGCTTTTGGTGCCATTTGCCGGAGATGATTGTTCTATAACCGGCTGGGCGGAGGACCTCTGCGAATGTTGCGCCGTAGCGCATGTCGTTAGTGCCGACGGCTTGGTCGTATTGTCCTGTGAGCAGGGTGGCGCGGGTGGGGGAGCACTTGGCGCAGTTGTAGAACTGCGTAAAACGCATTCCGTTTTGGGCGAGGTTGTCGAGGTTCGGCGTATTAATCTCGCCGCCGTAGCAGCCGATGTCGGAATAGCCCATATCGTCGGCCATTATCAGGAGGATGTTGGGGCGGGGCTGATCCTTCCGCGCGTAGAGGATGGACGGAAGGCCGACTGTTGACAGTATGCCGGCAGAGGCGGTCCTGAGAAAGCGGCGTCTATTCATTCGCATCATTTTACCTGAGACTTTACAGAGCAGGCCACTCGGAAGCCTACGATGTCTATTTCGGGCAGCCACCATGCGCTCTTGGGTATCTGCGGGTCTCCGTCCTGCCACCAGGGCTGTTGGAATGCCCTTGCAGCACATCGCAGGTCCTTAGGTTCGCTTCGATAGTCTCCTCCTCGGACTACGTGGAGTTCGCCGGTTTTCGGTCCTTTTGGATTAAGGGCGGGCGCAGTCTTTGCGGCTTCCTGGTATGCGGTCGGGCTGTAGAAATCATAGACCCATTCGCGGACGTTGCCGGTCATATCGTATAGACCCCATGCGTTGGGCTTTGTCTTTCCGACTTCGTGCGGCTCGTGGCTGGAATTGGTTTTATACCAGGCGGCGGTTTTGAGTATTGTCGCATCGGGGTTGTCTGCGAAGCTGTATGCGGTTTTGGCGCCGGCTCGGCAGGCGTATTCCCATTCGGCTTCTGTGGGCAGGCGATACGGCTTACCGGTTTTTTGGGAGAGCCATTTGCAGAAGGTAAAGGCATTTTTCCAGCTCCCGCCGATGGCCGGGTTTTTCTCGGAATATCCCATCGTCAGGTCTCCGTAAACCGGGGTGGGGCCTGTGATCGCATCGACGTCGTCGCTTTCCTCCTGTTCGGGCTGGTCTCCGAGGTGCGTCTTCTTGGGGGTATTGGTTTCCTGATAATAGGCCATGAAAAGCTCTATGGTAGTCTCGGTGGTGCAAAGATAGAATGGGTCGAGCTTGACTTGGTACTGGGGGCCTTCGTCCTCAGCTCGTCCGAACTCGTCGGCGGGGCTACCCATCAGGAATTCGCCGCCTGGAATCAGCACCATATCCAAGCTCAACTTGGCTCCGTTCTCATCTGTGATGGTCTCGGTGTACTTCTTTGGAAGGTCGTTTTCCGCCCAGACCCCGGCTGGGGGGATAAAACCGAGACAGATTAGTAGTGTAACAATGTAACTGACGATGCGACTGATACTCATCTTCTTCAATCTCCTCAAAAGCGGCCCGAAAGGTTACACAACCAATCGGGAAGGAATAATATTTATCTACACTTAAGCACAACTCGATCTTACTTTATATCATTTTCGTAACGCCGGGTGTCGGGACGGGGTATGTTCCGTCCGGGCCTGGCTTGACGGGCGGGTCCATATCGTCGCGGCAATCCTCGGGCCTGGGGGGATAATAGAAATCGGACTTATTTATCTGGTCCCAGGTGACCTCCTTTCCGGTATAGCAGGAGATTTGGCCCATTACGCCGACCATCGTGCTTCGGGCCATGTATTCGCCATTGTTGACGGGCTTTGCGGAACGGATGCCTGCGAAGAGCTTGTCGTGCTCAATCTGGTAAGGATTGCAGTCTCCGTCCCATTTCCAGTTTGTCTGTCCCCAGATTCTGGTCCTGGTGATGTCGGCCTTTCCTTTGCTGCCGAGGACGACGCTGGAAGAATCGTCGTAGCATCCGGTTGTGGTGCGGCAGAAGGCATAGATTCGCACGCCGTTGTCACATTCGTAGATCACGGAGTGATGATCGAATACATCTCCGTAGATAGGGTCGGTCATGGAGGATCGTCCGCCGAGGCCGTGGCACTTGACGGGGACCTTGTTGCCCATAGCCCAACTGGCGCGGTCGAGGTTGTGTACGAGCGACTGGGGGACATCGTCTCCGGAGAGCCAGCGGAAGTGGTACTGGGTGCTGCACTGCCATTGCAGCTCGGTCAGGCCCGGCTGGCGATCGATTACGACATAAGGAGCGCGAAGGAAGTTCTCTTCGATGGAGATTATGTCGCCGATGACGCCATCGTGTATTCTCTTTACCGTCTCAGCGTACCCGGTGTGGTAGCGGCTGTGGAGGCCTGAGACAAAAGACAGGCCCTTTGTCCCGGCGAGGTCGGCGGCGGCTTGCATCAGCTTAACCCCGGCGGGGTCGGTTCCGTGAGGCTTTTCGACGAAGACGTGTTTACCGGCCTTGATCGCGGTCATTGCGTGGAGCGGGTGGAACTTTGCGGCGTTGGCAATGAGGACGACATCAGCCGATTCGATTACGTGCTTGTAGCCGTCAAAGCCAGCAAAGCAATGATCGTCGTCCACGATGACCTGATCGCCTTTCTGCTGCTTGATGGCATCGCGTTTGTGTTTGACTCGGTCCATGAAGATATCGCACATTGCGACGAGCCTTGCGCCCTTGTCGGCAGTGAGGGCCTGGTCGGCGGCTCCGGTATTACGTCCGCCACAGCCGATCATGCCGACTCGGATAATGTCGCTGCCGGCGGCGAAAACGCTGTTGCCGATGCCCAGTGAGCCGGAGACGGCGGCGACGGTCGATGCTTTTAGAAAATCGCGTCGCGTAGTGCCGACTCTCTTATCCTTTTTCTCTATAGTTGCCATATCTACCTCTTTAGACGTATTTGGTTTAAGGTACATTTCAAGTATTTGACGATTCCGTTCAGTATTCGCGGTCCTTAAGGATTCCCGGCTGGGGGACGGGATATGTTCCGTCTGCGTTTGGGGGCACGGGGGCGGGGCCATCGTTTGTGAGCTTATCGGCATCGGGGGCAAACTCGTGTGGGCAATTTAGCATCTGGTCATAATTGATTACCTGGCCAGTGTGTGCGGCCATTCGGCCCATAGAGCTTACCATGCTGGCGATGGCGCCTCGCTCGACCTCGTTATAGGGCTTGTCGCTGCGGATGGCGTCGATCAGGTCGTCCCATTCGAGCTGATAGGGATTTCTTTCGGGCTGGGGGTATCTCCAGATGATGTCGGAGTCATCCATCTTTTGGCCTTTGTAGGTGCATACCCTGCCGGGCGTGTGGCCGGATTTTGAGACGATGCCCGAACCCTTGGTGCCGTGAACATAGCTGGAGAATCCGCCCCTGCAGCCGGACATATTCCGCCCCTGATAGAACAACCTCGCCCCGTCGGGATAGGTGTACTCGACGTCATAGGTGTCGAGATTCTGGTCCACCTTATCGCCGCGGTAGTGTCGTCCGCCCAGTGCGTGGGCCTCGATTGGCCAGGCGCCTTTCATCCA
>JAFGTU010000323.1 GCA_016933985.1 Sedimentisphaerales bacterium
CGCCCATCGGCATCGCGTTGCCGATCTTGGGCTCACAGACCTCGCCGCTCTCGACACTTTCACCGGCCTTCAGGCCGAGCGGCGCGAGAATATACCTCTTTTCCCCGTCCGCGTAGTTCAGCAGGGAGATGAAGCAATCCCTGTTGGGGTCGTATTCGATCGTCGCAACAGTTGCCGGGATACCGTCCTTTGTCCGCTTGAAATCGATGAGCCGATAGATGCGTCGTGCGCCGCCGCCTCGGAAACGAACCGTGGTCACACCGGAATGATTCCTGCCCCCATTCTTCTTGATGCGTTTGCACAGCGATTTTTCGGGCTTGACCGTCGTCAGCTCCGCATAGTCATTTACAGAGCTGTTCCTGCGCCCTGCACTTGTCGGATTGTAAACTCGAATACCCATAAACTACTTGCCCCGTCGCTCACCTGGTCAATTCTTAGAACAAATCAATATGAAACTCCGGCTTAAGGTAAACGACAGCCTTCTTCCACCTCGGCGTCATCCCGAAGTGCCGCCCTTTGCGACGATACTTGCCAACGCAATTAGCAGTCCTCACTTTATCCACCTTTACGCTGTAGATCCTCTCGACGGCATTCTTTATCTGTGACTTATTCGCTCTACGGTTCACCTCAAAGGAATAGGCGCTTCTTGCGTTGGCAAAGTGCATCCCCTGCTCAGTAACCAAAGGCCGAACTACTATGTCAAAATCGTCCACACTAACACCTTTTTAGTTTGCGTTTGCCTTCTTTTCGTCCAAGACCGACAGGAGCGCATCCTTAGTGAAAAGCATCTTGCTATACTTGCAGATATCGCCGGCGTTCAACTGCTCGACGGCAAGCACCGCGACTCTCGGCAGGTTTCTCGCCGATTTGTAGAGATTCTCGTCGTACTGACGGGTCGTTACAAGGCAACTGCGGTCTATCTTCAGGTTGTTCAAAACACCTGCAAAGCCCTTGGTCTTCGGCTTCTCGAAAGTCAGCCCGTCCACGACGACGACGCTATTGCTGCGAAGTTTCGCCAGAATCGCCGAGTTTCTTGCCAGCCTTCTCTGCTTTTTCGGCATCTTCTTGCCGAATTCTCTGGCGGACTTTGCAAACGTAACCCCCCCGCCGACACGCTTGCCGGTCCTGATATTGCCGACGCGCGCGTTTCCCGTGCCCTTCTGCCTGAACAGCTTCTTGCCGGCGCCTTGGACCATACTTCTGCCCTTTGTCGCAGCGGTTCCGACGCGCTTATTGGCGTGATACATAACAATGGCCTGCTTGAGAAGGCGATACCTGACCGCTCCGCCGAGAGCAGACTCATCGACCTTCAGCTTATCAACTTCCTGGCCATCCGGGTTGTACACAACCAGATCAATCATCTCTGAATTCCGTTTTGCACGTGCTCATTTCTTTTGGGCAGTGCGGACAATGCAATAGCCGCCATCCGGCCCCGGCACAGAACCCTTTACTATCAACAGGTTACGGTCCTGGTCTATTCCAATCAACTTATGGTTTTTTGCCGTAACCCGGCAACCGCCCATACGGCCAGCCATTCTCTTGCCTTTCTTGAGTTTGCCGCTGTGCCCGCGGTCCGTCGCGAAACTTGCGATCGAGCCAGGGGCCCTGTGCCTTCGCTCTGTTCCGTGCGAGGCCGGGAAGCCACCAAAGCCATAGCGCTTCATCACGCCGGCATAGCCTTTGCCTTTGCTTGTGCCTACAACATCAACATACTTGTTGTCTGCAAAAACACCAACGGTAATAGAAGCCCCCAACTCATAATTGCCCGCGGCATCATCAGCCAATCTCATTTCGCGGACAAATCGCTTGGGTGAGGTCTTGGCCTTCGCGGCACTGCCTATCTGCGGCTTCCTTGCTCGCGACGACTTCTTATCTTCAAAACCCAACTGCACTGCGCTATAACCATCAGTCTTGGCGGTCTTGACCTGCATAACAACACATGGGCCGGCCTGGATAACCGTGACAGGCAACAACTTGCCTGATTCACCATAAACCTGCGTAATGCCGACTTTTTTTCCCAATAACATCGCCATAATAACTTTTCCGGTGTCTCTACTCGCCGCGGCTGCTGCAACAACTGCAAACCGGGCCGCCGCTTACAAGAGACCATGCAAATCAGGCCTTGATCCTTACAAAAACTCCCGCAGGAACAACCAGGCGGTTCAATACCTCAACAGTGCGCGCGTTCGCTTCGTGGATATCAATCAGTCGCTTGTGTGTGCGAAGCTCAAACTGCTCACGAGACTTCTTATCGATGTGAGGACTGCGAAGGACGGTGTACCGCTCGATTCTCGTCGGAAGCGGCACGGGACCGCTAACACGGGCATTGGTCTTTCGCGAATGCTCGACTATCTCTCGAGCGGATGCATCCAGGGCCCTGTGGTCGTAGGCCTCCATCCTAATTCGTATTCTTTCTGTTTCTGTACCCATACTAGTCCTCTACAATCCTGCCTTTCACTGCCTCAAGCACGAGCTTATCCCCTATCAGCAAGCAAAACAAAACATCTTATCGGAACTCAAGTGTCTCAAGCCAGTAAAAGCTTGTAGAATATCAACTTATAATAAAAGAGCAACACAAAAAGACACTTTTAGCGTGCAGAAAATCTGCAACCAGCCAAAATCCGTATCTTCGTTTCGGCAGGAGAGGCTTTAGTAACTCGCCTTCCTTAAAAGTCCGGGTCTCGGGCCAAACCTGGCCCTTCCAAAGCCTCTTGAGGGCTTATGGTACACCCCAAAGTCTAACAGACCACTATAAAACCATCCTTGACCATCATTTACAGACGTGCCACAGCCCAACTGGTTTTACGCAAAGTCGTCCCTGACAATGCTCGCTACGGCTGAAAACCACTAAATATACAGTGCCTACCAGCGCATGTCAACAGGGTATCGAAAAGAATCTTGAAAAAATTGCAAAAAATCCAAAATTCTTGCATCGGTCATACAACGAGCTGTTCGGCAACTTGGTCAGGCACCCTTTCGTAATTCAGCGGCTCCATAGTAAACGATCCTCTACCTGCCGTAACGCTGCGGATTTCGCTCGAATAGCCAAACATCTCGACGAGCGGAACCTTGGCATCGATCACCTGCATGTTCCCGTGGGTGCGACAGCCGGTGATTAGGCCTCTCTTTGCCAAGAGTCCCCCCTGAACGGCCCCGAAATTGGCCTGCGGCACAATTGCCTGCAGACGCATCACGGGTTCCAGCAAGACCGGACCTGCATCCTTGAGGCCCTTTTCTACAGCCACGGCGGCAGCCTGCTCAAAGGCCAATGATGATGAATCGACCGAGTGGAATGAGCCGCCAATTAATGTAACTCTGAGCCCAACGACCGGGTAGCCGGCCAAAACGCCGCAGCCCAGAGCATCTTTTGCGCCTCTCTCGACGTCGGCGACATACTCTCTGGGCACCTCATCTCCACCGGCTTTGGACTCAAATTCGATATCCCGGCTCCAGTGCCCGTCATCGCGCATGAGCGGCTCGATTTTCAGCACAACGTGGCCGTATTGGCCGTGACCGCCCGTCTGACGCACGAATTTGCCCTCAGCTTCAGCAACGCGGGTGATAGCTTCCCTGTAAGCTACCCGAGGCTTGTCAACCCTGACGTTGACGCCTTTTTCCTTTATCAGCTTGTGCTGGAGCACTTCAAGATGAAGCTCGCCCATACCGCTGATAATGGTCTGACCGGTTTCGCTGTCAAATCTGCACTCAAAAGTGGGGTCTTCACGCTTCAAATCGGCCAGCGCATCGGCTAGCTTCACCTTCTCAGCGGCGGTCCGAGGCTCGATTGACATGTTGATCACCGTCTGAGGAAAGGCTATGCTGGGCAGCGCAACGGGCTTCTTCGGGTCGCAAAGCGTATCGCCCGTGAGTGTTTGCTTCAGGCCGACCACTGCAACTATATCCCCCGCAGAGGCCGAATCCAGGATTCTTCGCTCATTGGCGTGCATCTCGAAAATCCGCGTGATGTTCTCTCGCTTGTTGCGATTCACGTTCAACACCCTGGTTCCCGATTTCAATCTCCCTTGATATATCCTCAGATAGTATAGATCACCGTGTACATCACCAGTAATCTTGAACGCCAAAGCGACCAAACTGCCGTGTGGGTCGCATTTGACAGGGATTGCCTTATCTTTATCGGACTGTTTGTGCCCCATGATAACGGGCCTGTCCAGCGGCGAGGGCAGGTAGGCAAGAACGCCATCGAGAAGCCTCTGAACACCTATGTATTTCAGAGCCGACCCGACAAATACGCACTGAAGCTCGTTGGCCAAAGCCCCTTTTCTGATAGCCCGGTGGATCATTTCGGCATCCACAGGCTGGTCATGAACATAACGGTCCATCAACTCCTCGTCGTGTTCGGCCGCCAGTTCGATCATTTCTCTTCTATACCGCTCGGCGGCATCCAAGAACTCGGACGGAATATCGGTTTCATAAAAGGTCGCGCCCATTTGCTCGCTCTTATAGAAGACGGCCTGCATCTTGATCAGATCGACAAGACCCGTAAAAGAATCGCCGGCCCCGATAGGAAGTTGCAGCGCAACCGGGTTGGCAAGGAGCTTGTCACGGATGCTCTCGACAGACATCTCGAAATCGGCGCCGATTTTGTCCATCTTGTTGATGAAGCAGATACAGGGAAGATTGTACTTGGCGCTCTGCCTCCAGACAGTCTCACTCTGGGCCTGGACGCCTTCGCTCGCATCGAAGACCGCTACGCCGCCATCGAGGACCCGCAAAGACCTTTCTACTTCCGCAGTAAAATCGATATGGCCAGGAGTATCGATAAGATTGATCTGGCAACCCTTCCACGGACATTTTGTCGCAGCCGATGTAATGGTTATGCCGCGTTTTTGTTCTTCCTCCATATAGTCCATAACCGCTGTCCCGTCGTGGACCTCACCCATTTTATAAGTCTTGCCTGTGTAGTAGAGAATACGCTCGGTAACGGTAGTCTTACCGGCGTCAATGTGGGCTATAATCCCTATGTTACGCACTTTCTCTAAATTACCAGACATCTGTTCTGTCCCACAGGCCACCGCTGTCTCTGGTGTTTGGCACATCAGAGAAACACAGGCCAAGCCGACAAAAAAACTGCCACGTCCACCTCAATATCACCGTGAAACGTGGCAGTTCTAAACACTTACAATTACCAGGCAAAATGTGCAAAGGCCTTATTCGCCTCAGCCATTTTGTGGATGTTCTCCCGAGTAGTCATTGCGCCGCCGGTCTCGTTATAGGCGTCCATAAGCTCCGAAGCCAGACGCTGGCACATCGGTTTTCCCTTTTTGTTCTTCGCAGAGAGGATAATCCACCTGAAAGCAAGCGACTGCTGCCGCTTGGTGTTGACCTGCATAGGCACCTGGTAACTGGCGCCTCCGACGCGTTTGCTGCGGACCTCAATCAAGGGCTTTGCGTTGTTGATAGCCTTCTCAAAAACTTCGAGCGGTCCGACATCGGTGATCTTCTTGCTTATGATATCCAGCGCATCGTAAAAGACACGCTGTGCCGTACTCTTCTTGCCGGCCAACATCAACGCGTTGATGAACTTGGATGCAAGCCTGCTATTGAGCTTCGTATCGGGCTTAAGCTGTTGATTTGACCTTGTGAACTTTTTCGCCATATTCTATACCTAAGTTTATTTCGACTTCTACAGACACGTTATTTCTTTGCTCCGTACTTGCTTCTGCCCTGTTTACGGTTAGCCACACCGGCACAATCAAGAACGCCGCGGACAATATGATAACGCACACCCGGCAAATCCCGCACTCGCCCTCCACGAATGATAACGGTGCTGTGCTCCTGGAGGTTGTGGTCGATGCCGGGGATGTAGGCCGTAACCTCTTTGCCGTTTGTGAGCCTGACACGGGCAATCTTCCGCAGAGCGGAGTTCGGCTTCTTGGGCGTTTGAGTCCTTACAATCAGGCAAACACCCCGCTTCTGCGGCGAACCGCTGATGTCAGAGACTCTCTTGTGAGCCTTTGACTTTGGCCTCGGACGTCTAACTAACTGATTCATAGTAGGCATAATTCGTATCTCTTACAGCAGAATAACAAGTGATTATTTAATGCCCAAAGCTTCCTTAATGGCCGCTTCGGCCTTCGCCTCGGCCTCTTTGGCCTCGACGATCTCTTCAGATTCCAGGAATTCTTTGGGCAGCGGCGCCTCAACGAGGTGCTTAACCCTAATATCCAAATGCGGCTTGAAGGCGGTGCCCGCCGGTATAAGATGCCCCAGTATAACATTCTCCTTCAGGCCATACAACTTGTCCATTTTACCGGCCAAAGACGCCTGAGTCAAGACTTTCGTTGTTTCCTGGAAACTCGCAGCAGCAATGAAACTCTCCGACCACAAAGACGCCTTGGTAATTCCCAGCAGGAGCGTCTGGGCGATTGCAGGCCTTGCCCGCTTGGTCTTGGCCGGCGTCCCGCCAATCATCTCGATCTTATCATTCAGAGCGGCAAGCTCCTTCTTGTCGACTACATCGCCTTCCTTCAGGTCGGTTACGTCGCCGGGATGCACGATTCTGAGACTCTGAGCCAGCCTGTCATTCTCTCTTCTGAATGCAAACTTGTCCACAACTTCACCGGGCAGAAAGGAACTGTCACCAACAGACTCGATCTCAACCTTTCGCATCATCTGCGAGCAGATGACTTCAATGTGCTTATCGTTGATATTCACGTTCTGCGAGCGATAGACATTCTGGATCTCTGCGATCAGGTACCTCTGCAGGGCCTCTTCGCCCTTGATTCGCAGGATGTCGTGTGGCACGAGAGGTCCGTCGGTGAGCGCATCGCCCGCCTCGGCGAAATCGCCGGTATGGACATTGAGGTGTCGGTCGCGCGGAACGTGGTGTTCCTTCTCCATTTCACTTTCTTCGTTGCGAATGATAATCGTCATTTTGCCCTTGCGCTTATCGCTTCGCAACTCTACCCGTCCACTAATCTCAGCCATAGCAGCAGGATCCTTGGGTTTTCTGGCCTCAAAAACCTCTGTGACTCTGGGCAAGCCACCGGTAATATCCTGCGTCCCGCCGGTCGCTCTGGGCTGATGGGCGAGCAACTGGCCGGCCTGCACCTTCTGACCCTCGACAACCTCGATTCTCGCTCCCGCGGGCAAATAGTGCACGTCGAGTATCTTGGCCTTGTCATCTTCGATAATAATCTGTGGATGCTTATCGCCTTTATGCTCGATGACGATCGGTTTTCCGGCCTGGCCCTTCCGTTCTTCTTCAATTCCAATCGTCTCGCCTTCGGCAATGTCCACAAACCGGATGACGCCGTCCACCTCGGCAAGGATGGGAATACGGTGCGGGTCCCACTGGAACAGCGGGGCGCCGATTTTTACCGTGCAGTTGTCCTCGACCAGAATAATGCCGCCATAAGGAACCTTGAACCTGTCGAGTTCACGATCCTTTGCATCAAGCAGGGCGATTTCGCCGTTGCGTTTCAGGGCGACGGTCTCACTGACGCCGCCTTCTCGCTCGACGGAGACCGCGTTAATATCACGATACTGGACTTTTCCATTATGAGTAGCGTTCTGCTGGCGTTCGAGAATAGCTCTTTCAGCCACTCCGCCGGTATGGAAGGTCCGGAGCGTCAACTGTGTGCCCGGCTCGCCGATTGACTGTGCCGCGACAATTCCGACTGCCGAGCCATCTTCCACCAAGGCGCCCGTGCTCATATCCCAACCGTAGCACTTTGCACAAACTCCAAAGGTGCTATCGCAGGTCAAGGGACTTCTGACCCTGATCGCGTCAAGGCCCAAGGCTTCGATTTTTGCCGCCGCATCCGGCGTTATCACCTCGTTCTCTCGAACAATCATCTCGTCGGTGATCGGGTTGCGGATATTATCTCTGGCGGTCCTGCCTACGATCAGCTCCGAAAGCGCCATATCAACCTGCTCGCCTCGGCTGACAACGCCTTTGGTTATACCCTGCAGCGTCTGGCAGTCATGCTCGATGATGATCACATTCTGCGCAACGTCAATAAGCTTACGAGTAAGATAGCCCGAGTTGGCGGTCTTAAGAGCGGTATCAGCCAGACCCTTGCGAGCGCCGTGAGTTGAGCTGAAATACTCGAGAACCGTCAGACCCTCGCGGAAGTTGGATTTGATGGGCGTTTCGATGATCTCGCCGCTCGGCTTAGCCATCAAGGCCCGCATCCCGGCAAGCTGCTGAATCTGATCAACGCTTCCCCTTGCGCCGGAATCGCTCATAAGGAAGATCGGGTTCAGATAGGGCTTGCCGTCGTCCGTAGTATCGTCCTTAAGCCCTCGCATCATTTCGTTGGTAACTGCAACGCGAGCATTGGTCCACGCGTCGATGACCTGATTGTATCGCTCGCCCTCGGTGAGGACGCCGTTGTCGTAGTTCTTGTGGATCTTATCGACTCTCTTTTCGGTCTGTTCGATGATCTCCGGTTTTCTCGGCGGTATCTTCAGGTCTGTAATGCCAAAGCTAAGACCTGCAAGCGTGGCATACCTGAAGCCCAAATCCTTTATTCTGTCGAGCAAATCAACGGTTTCAGCGGAACCAGCGTACTTGAAACAATCACTGATAACCCGGCTGAGTTTCTTTTGAGACATCGTCTCGTTATAGAACGGCATCCCGCCAGGCAGGATATCATTGAAGATGCATCTGCCTACTGTTGTCTCGATGACAGTGCCGCCCGATTGGGGCGACGCGGCTGCTGAGCGGCTTGCCTTTTTGCCTGCCAAAGATGCGACAAAATCGTCTCTGAGGCGCCTGGTTACGCGGACCTTTATCTTTGCCTGCAAATGAATCTTGCCGGTATCGTATGCTATCATCGCCTCGAAAGGATCCTTGAAGGCCGGTATCCTCTCGTCCGGCTGATCTTCGGCCAACCGACGCGGATTAGAATAGGTCAAATAGTAGTTGCCCATCACCATATCCTGGGAAGGCCCGACCATTGGAGAGCCGTTGGAGGGCGAGAAGATATTGCCGGTAGTCATCATCAGGATATGTGTCTCGGCCTGGGCCTCCACGCTCAGAGGCAGATGAACGGCCATCTGGTCGCCGTCAAAGTCTGCGTTGAATCCTTTGCACGCCAGCGGATGCAGCATAATGGCGTTGCCTTCCACAAGCACCGGCTCAAAAGCCTGAACGCCCATTCGGTGAAGCGTTGGAGCACGGTTCAGCAACACCGGGTGCTGATGAATTACCTCTTCAAGGATATCCCAGACCTGTTCGTCCCGCCGTTCGATCATTCTCTTGGCGCTTTTAATCGTGTCTGAGAGCCCGTGCTGTTTGAGCTTGCGAATGATAAACGGCTGGTACAATTCCAACGCAATTTTCTTGGGCAACCCGCACTGATAAAGTCTGAGATTGGGGCCGACGACGATCACGGAGCGAGCGGAGTAATCGACGCGCTTGCCCAGCAGATTCTCACGAAATCGGCCTTGCTTGCCCTTGATCATATCCGTCAGGGATTTAAGCGGACGGTTGTTGCTGCCCAACACGGGCCTGCGACAACGCCCGTTGTCCAGCAGTGAATCGACCGCCTGCTGAAGCATTCGCTTCTCGTTGCGGATAATGACATCAGGCGCGTTAAGGTCGATAAGTTTCTTGAGACGGTTGTTTCGATTGATGATCCGCCTGTAGAGGTCATTCAGATCACTCGTGGCGAAGTTGTCCCTCTCAAGAAGAACCAGAGGCCTGAGGTCCGGCGGAATAACGGGAACGACATCGAGCACCATCCACTCTGGCTTGTTGCTGCTGCTTCTGACTTCATTAACGGTTTTCAGACGCTTCGTAAGATCTTTGATCTTCTGTCTGCTGTTGGTCTTCTCAATCTCCTCCCTAAGCTGCACACTGATGGCTTTCAGATCGAGATTCACCAGCAATGCTTTAATAGCTTCGGCGCCCATGAACGCCCTGAAAGCCCCGCCGTATTTCTCGACCGCCTCTCGGTATTCACCTTCGCTAAGCAGTTGGCCAACCTTCAGCGGAGTCTGACCCACATCCACAACAACGTAATCCTGGAAATAGATTATCTTTTCGAGGTCTGAACTTTTCATCGCCAGCAATGTGCCGAGGCGATTCGGTATGGCCTTGAAGAACCAAATATGGACCACGGGCGCGGCCAAGTTAATATGTCCCATGCGCTTGCGGCGAACGCGGCTGTGCGTCACCTTTACGCCGCATCGATCACAGATGATGCCCTTGAATTTCGTGCCCTTGTACTTTCCGCATGCGCACTCCCAGTCTCTTTCAGGCCCAAATATTCGCTCGCAGAACAGCCCGTCTTTCTCGGGACGATAAGTTCGGTAGTTGATGGTCTCGGGTTTGCGGACCTCGCCGAAAGACCAACTGCGAATATCATTGGGGCCGGCCAGGCAGATCTTGACCGAGCCGTAGTCGTTGATGCGGTCGTAAATATTTCCTAACATTTAAGGCCCCTTGTAATTGAGGATCGAAAACTCAATAATCAATCAGTCTCACAGAGCATCGCTTCCCAAACGCTTCTTCTCGAGCTGTATGTTGAGCCCCAGACCTCGTATTTCGTTGCAGAGCACGTCGAAAGACAGAGGAGTTCCGGCTTCGAGAGTGTTCTGGCCCTTGACCATAGACTCATAAATCTTCGTTCGCCCTTCGACGTCGTCGCTCTTGACGGTGAGCATCTCCTGGAGCGTATAAGCGGCGCCGTAGCCTTCCAGGGCCCAGACCTCCATTTCGCCGAATCGCTGCCCGCCGGTCCGGGCCTTTCCGCCCAGAGGCTGCTGAGTAATAAGGCTGTAAGGCCCCGTCGCTCTGGCGTGAATCTTGTCGTCCACCAAGTGGTGCAGCTTCATCATGTAGATATATCCGATGGTCGCCTTTTGGTCGAACGGCTCGCCCGTCCTGCCGTCGTACAACTGGGTCTTCAGCGTCTTCGGAACGGTTACAAAGAACTCGTCGGCGGGCGGCACTTGCCGCTGCTCTTCAAGCTCGGCGCGTCTCTGAGCCACGAGCGCATTCGCCTCCACGGTCAATTCCTGAATCACGTCCTCGCTCGCCCCGTCGAAGACAGGAGTTACGGCGGTGAAGCCCAGGACCTTCGCGACCCAACCGAGATGCGTTTCGAGAATCTGCCCGACGTTCATTCGGCTGGGCACGCCGAGAGGATTCAGCAATATGTCGAGAGTGGTGCCGTCTTCGAGGAAGGGCATATCCTCCTCCGGCAGAATCTTGGCGATAACGCCCTTGTTGCCGTGTCGCCCGGCCATCTTGTCGCCGATAGACAGCGACCTCTTAATCGCAACATACACCTTGACCATTTGCAGAACGCCGCTGGGCAATTCGTCGCCGTGCTTGAGCGTTTCGATTCGGCGAGTCTTTTCCTCCTGAACGTCGCGGATCTTGACCCAGAACTTATCGACAATCTTCTGGGCATCGTCACGCAGGGCAGCAGGCTTTACCCACTTAATGCTGAAATTCTCTATCTGCTCATAGACGACCTCGTCATCCTCGCTTGCTCCAACCTTCTGGCGCGTCGAGGGATCGACTATGTTGACCTCCAGCTTCTTATGGATGGCCTCGATAAGCTGCCTGAACAAGACGCACTCTTTGGCACGCAATTGCTTCTCATAGTCCTTAATCTGAGCGGCCAGAGTTTTCTTCTGCTCGTCCGAGCCTGCGCCGCGACGCGTGAATCGCTCCGTCTTGATTACCACTCCCTCGTATCCGCTGGGCAACTCGAGCGAATCATTCTTGACGTCCTCGCCGGCCCTGCCGAAAATTGCGTGGAGCAGCTTCTCCTCCGGCGTCAGCTCAGTCTTGCTCTTAGGCACAACTTTGCCCACAAGGATGTCACCCGTACAGACCCGTGTGCCTTCGCGAACAACCCCGTACTCGTCGAGGTTTCGCAACGCCCTTTCGCTGACGTTTGGGATATCCGCGGTGAATTCCTCCTTCCCGAGGCGCGTTTCGCGGACTTCGGCGGTGAATTCATCAATGTGAATGCTCGTGAAGCTGTCGTCCCTGCAGAGTTTCTCGCTGACAATAATGGCGTCCTCAAAGTTGAACCCGTCATAGGAAACAAAACCGACAAGAATGTTCTTGCCGAGCGACAGAATGCCCTCTGAAGTGCCTCCTCCATCGGCAATAACCTGGCCTTTGCGAACCCTCTCGCCAAGCTTGACAATCGGTTTCTGGTTTAGACAAGTCCTTTCATTGAGGCCTACAAATTTCTCGAGTTCATATTCATCGGTCTGGTCTATTACAATTCTCGTCGCATCGACCAGTGTAACCTGCCCGGCGTTCCTGGCTCGAATCACCATACTCGAGTTGTCTCCGACCACCTTTTCCATTCCGGTGCCAACCAAAGGCGGCTCGGTGCTGAGCAAAGGAACGGCCTGACGCTGCATGTTCGAGCCCATCAACGCGCGGTTGGCATCGTCGTGCTCCAGAAACGGAATAAGCGACGCCGAAATCCCCACAATTTGTTTGGGCGAGATATCGATGTAGTTCACGGCGCCGCTGTCAACGTGAGATAACTCCCCCTTTTCACGAGCAAGGACCTGCCCCTTGAGAATTCTTCCGCTCTTGGGATCAACGGTGCTGGGAGGCGCAAATATCGCTTTCATCTCGTCATCAGCCCGCAGGTATTCCACCTCGCCGGTAAGTTTGCCGTTCTGGACTCTGCAGTAGGGTGTGAGCAGAAATCCGTATTCGTCTATAGTCGCGAATATCGCCAGTGATGCAATCAGCCCGATATTTGTCCCTTCGGGCGTCTCAATCGGGCAGATTCTGCCATAGTGGCTAATGTGCACATCGCGAACTTCAAAGCCGGCACGCCTTCTATTGAGACCTCCCGGACCGAGGGCCGAAAGTCTGCGCTCGTGAGTCAACTGGCTCAATGCGTTGGTCTGGTCAACGACCTGGCTTAGCTCCCCGCGTCCGAAAAAGTAGTTGATGCTGCTCGATACGCTCTTGGAATTAACCAAATCGGCCACACGCAGGGGCTCCTCGACGTCCCGCTTCATACTCATCCGCTCCTGAACCGTTTTGCGAAGCTTCAGCAGCCCTTTCCGGATTTCATCAGCGGCAAGCTCATCAATCGTTCGCAGCCGTCTGTTGCCCAGATGGTCGATGTCATCCACTTCGCCCTCGTTGTTCCGCAGGGCGGTTATGTATTTCATGGTGTTGAAGAAGTCTTCCGGTCGAAGCGTCATCTCATCTTCGTTCACCGACTGATTGAACTTGCGATTGAGTCTAA
Organism: Sedimentisphaerales bacterium; assembly: GCA_016933985.1. Classification (GTDB taxonomy): domain Bacteria; phylum Planctomycetota; class Phycisphaerae; order Sedimentisphaerales; family Anaerobacaceae; genus JAFGCD01. The sequence goes on from JAFGTU010000323.1 coordinate 13,212, forward strand.
ACCTGCCAACCTTGCCGAGGCGATAACGATTGGGATCGAAGAACTTTTCGGCGAAGAAGGCCTTGGCCTTCTCTTCATTCGGCGGATTGCCCGGCCGCAACCGCATATAGAACTTCAGCAGGGCCTGCTCATGACTCTGACAATCATCCTCCTTAAGCGTGGTCAGAATCATCGTATCGCGCGGCGACTCGATCACTTCGATCTCGACCGGGGTCTTCTTAGACTTCTTGACTTGCTTCTTGCCCTTGGCGCTCTTGGGAACTGAGAGGGCTTGCTGAACGACAGAGACCCTGTCGCTGAGCTGAGTTCCGGCTTTCACTATGATCTCACCGGTTTCACTCTCCACGATGGGCTCAACGGCCCACATCGTCGCAGAGAGCTTGTCCAAAGGCACATTCTTGGTCTTGTAGAAAAGTCGAATTATCGCGCCCGTCGAGGCGCAATTCGGGTCAATAGCGCGAAGGAAAACCGTCGCAGGTATCTTGCTCGACTGATCGATTTTGACGGCCAGAACGTCTTTGTGCGTAACGCCAATTTCGATCCAACTGCCTCTTTCGGGTATGATCCGTCCGCCGTGCAGGACCCTGTCGCCCTCTTTGCTCTCGATAAGGAAATCGACACCAGGGCTTCGGTGCAACTGGTTCACTATTACCCTGACCGCACCGTTAATTATAAACTCGCCGCCGCCCACCATAATAGGCATCTCACCGAGGTACATCGCCTGCTCCGTCGAATCTGCGCTATTCTTGGTCGTCAATCTGCAATGTATTTTCAGCGGATAGCCGTAAGTCAAACGAAGCTGTCGGCACTGAACAGGAGTATAGTGCGGGCTCTCCAGCTCGTAGCACAGATACTCCAGCTTCATGCTCTTGTCGTAGCTCTCGATCGGGAAAACCTCTTGAAATAGGGCTTCAAGGCCCACGCATTTTCTTTTGGTGGGAACCACATCCTTCTGCAGAAAGTCCTCGAAACCCCTTCTCTGTATCGCAACCAGGTCCGGGACTTCAACAGCATCGCGGATCTTGCCGAAATTACGAACATCTCGTGAAACCATCCGGTACTCCCTTCAAGGGCGAACAAGATACGAAATTCAATGTCTTTTTCTGTCTTGTGCTATGGGCTATGGGCGATTAGACCATTTCAGCAACGGCGCCGGCAGCCTCAAGCTGCTTTACTACTGCTTCGGCATCGGCTTTGCTGAGACCCTCTTTGACCGGCTTTGGCACGCCGTCAACAAGGTCTTTGGCCTCTTTCAATCCCAATCCGGTTAAAGCTCTTACCTCTTTAATGACCTGAATCTTCTTGTCGCCGAATGCTTTGAGAATCACATTGAAGCTACTCTTCTCCTCGGCTTGCTCGGCAGCGCCTCCGCCTGCTGCGGGACCGGCGACCATTACGGCCCCTCCGGAGGCCGGCTCAATACCGTGCTCTTCCTTGAGATAATCACCCAGCTCCTTGGCCTGCATGAGTGTAAGACCGACTATCTTATCGCCAAGCTTCTTGATCTCGCTGCTCCACTTCTTGGCGTCTTTTTCGTCTTTCGCTTTGGTTTCTTTAGCCTCTTTGGCCTTCTCGGAGGGCTTCGCCTCTTTTGTCTCTTCGGCCTTGTCGGCCTGTTGCGTCTCTTTCGTTTCCTCAGCTTTTTCTTCTGCCATTTTACATCAACTCCTATTCTGAAAGGCCTGGTGGTAGCTGAGACTGCGTCGTCTCATTTAACCCGTCGCCGGGGCAACCGCTCAAGCAACTAATAATTTACGACCCGGACACCTTCGCCCATGGGTGTCAAAACCGATTTACGCGGCTTGTTTTTCATCCTCTTCTGCGAGAGTCTTAATACACCCGGCGATAATACCGGCCGGAGCGCCCAGAGCCGAGACCACCATCGCCGCAGGAGACTGTATCAATGTAACGATCTGGCCGAGCAGCTCAACGCGTGTGGACATCTTCGATATCCCGGCGGCATCTTCGGCGCCCATCACAGAGTTATCAAGAAATGCGCCTTTAATACTCATCACCGGCAGCTTCTTCGCCCACTCGGCCATCTCCTTGGCCACATCCACTATGCTGTCGCCGCCGTAGGCGATCGTGCAGCACCCCTCGAACAACTGCCCCGCAACGCCCATCTGCTCGGCTTCCAGCGCCTTCTTGAACAGAGAATTGCGGATAACCATCAGCTTGATGCCCTTGGCCTTCAACTGGCCTCGCATAAGATTGTTGTCAACACCTCCGACGCCAAGCGTGCTGAGAACCAGGAAGTCCCGGATGTTCTCATCGCGGACCTTCTCTGCAAGTTCCGCCTGCAATAACCCCTTTACGTATTTGCTCATTTTTCGTCTTTCGTCTAACGTTATCGATAATTGCCGACTTCTTAGCACTCCACGACAACAGAGGGACTCATCGTCGCCGAGACACATATCTTCTTGATATAAGCGCCTTTGGTCGTGGATGGCTTAATCTTCTTTATGTGTGAAATAAATGCCTCGATATTCTCCTGCAGCTTTTGAGGCTCGAAACTCTGCTTGCCCACCACAGCGTGAACGTTTCCCCCCGCATCATTCCTGAACTCGACCTTACCGGCGGCAAATTCGCTTACTGCCGTTGCAATATCACCGGTCACCGTCCCATTTTTGGGAGAAGGCATCTTCCCCTGCGGACCGAGCACTCGCCCGAGTTTGCCCACTTTGCCCATCACTTTCGGCGAGGCAATAGCAACGTCGAAATCCATCCACCCGTCGGAGACTTTCTTTACCAAATCGTCACATCCGGCCTCGATCGCGCCAGCGGCGCGAGCGGATTCGGCCTCGGAATCCTCACAGAAAGCAATCACCTTTTTCTGCTTGCCCACACCGTGCGGCAGCGATATGGAGCCTCGAACCAACTGATCCGCCTGCTTGGGATCGATGCCTAATTGCACAACGCACTCGACGCTTTGGTCGAATTTTACGGACTTGAAAGATTTTATCTTGTTCACAGCCTGGCTGAGACTGACCGGATCTTGGGACAGGTGCTCGGCCTCTTTCTTGTATCTCTTGCTTCTCAACGTCATATTCGTTATCTCGTATTGCCTAAAGTGTTTCTCAACAATCAACCCCCGTTAATCAGCCACTTCCACGCCCATACTCCGGGCCGTGCCTCGGATAATCTTCTCCGCCTGATCCAGGTCGTATGCGTTCAGGTCTTTGAACTTTTTTTCGGCAATTGCACGGACCTGTTCGGATGTGATCTTTCCGACCTTTTCCTTGTTTGGGATGCCGCTGCCCTTGGCGATCTCAGCGGCCTGTTTAATTAAAACCGCCGCCGGCGGGCTCTTGACCTCAAACGTAAAACTCTTGTCTGAATAAACGCTTATAACAACCGGCACGGTCGTTCCGTTCA
>JAFGTU010000324.1 GCA_016933985.1 Sedimentisphaerales bacterium
GACGACAGGATGCCGCCGATGCCTCGCCGTGCGGAGTGGGATATTGAGCCGTATGCTGTCTCAGGCAGTTCGGTTGCGATGAAAGCGGCGGCGGCAACGGATGAACATGGGGTCGAATACCTTTTCGAGAATGTGATACTGATGGGTCATTCCAGCGGGTGGCAGGATTCGCCCGAATGGATCGATACCGGCCTAAACGGCTCAACCGAATACTGTTACCGGGTCAGAACGCGGGACAAATCGCCAAATGCAAACCAGGGATTATGGTCGAATACGGCCTGCGCGACGACTCAATCCGGCGCCTGATATTGGCGAGTGTCCGAGTGTTTTGAGCCGTCAGCCGGAATGTTGTTGACGGTGGAGCCTGATGCAAGTATAATGTTAGCAACCAGATAGAAAGTAGAATCATCAGGCCGGGCAGAACCATAGAAGGGGGCAAGGGCCTATAGTCGGCAAGAGGCACATCTTGATCGGGGGATCAATCGGGCGCAGGGGGTTTACACTCGTCGAGCTGCTGGTTGTTATTTCGATTATCGCGCTGTTGATGGGGATACTCGTCCCCGCGCTGGGCAAGGCGAGGCGGCAGGCCAGGCAGATGCTCGGTATGAGCAATCAGAGAGGGATTGTGCGTGCGGCGAACCTGTATTCAACGGACAGCGACGGCTTGTACCCTGAATCGGTTGCGACGGTCGGGCCGGAGGGTTATTGGAACTGGCAGGAGCCGATGAAGCTGGTAGGCTATAGCACGCGAAGCCCCCGCATACACCGCTCGATGAGCGCCTATTTGCGGACCTATATCGAGAAAGGGCGGTCCATATACTGCCCCAGCGCCCCTCGGCAGTTCAAGTATCTCGAAGAGACCTGGGCGGCGGGCGACGCGTGGGATAATCCTGATACCCCCATGCGCACCGATCCTCTCAGCGGGACCTACTGCCTGTACTGGAACTACACCGGCTATCTCGAAGGAAAAGACTACCTCTTCCAGGGCCCGAGGACAAGTGCCGGCGGCGGAGGGCAGAGCGGGCTGCTCGTTAGCGATTATTTCGGCTACGACTATTATGAAAGCCCCAACGCCTACGGAAGCTGCGAGAGATTTGAGGGCGCAGGTGCGGCCAAAGAGACAACGCTCATATCTCCCTATTGGTCCGAGAAGGCCTCTTCCGGCTCGCGCAGGCCCGTAGTGAAATTGAGCGCCGGCTTTGCTGACGGGCACGTGGAAAGCTACTCCTCATCGGATACCTCTGCCATGCGGGTGATCTGGAAGCCGGACATCGGCGAGCCTTATCCCGATGGCGTCGGCCCCGGAATATTCTACCTCCCCCAATCTGCCTTGCGCTAAGTGGGATTTCTGATTGCCTCTGTTACCCTAACGATATCAAGCGTTTGCGCCACATCGTGGACGCGGAGGATTGATACTCCTGCTGCTGCGCACAGGGCTACGGTTGCTGCGGTTCCGAAGATTCTATCTGCGGGGTCTTTTTTGCCGGTTATCTTGCCTATGAAGCTCTTTCGGCTGGTTCCCACGAGTACGCGGTAGCCGCTCGCGACGAACTTGTCGATATTCCGCAACAACGTCAGATTATGCTCTAACGTCTTGCCGAAACCTATGCCCGGATCGAGGAAGATTCGCTCTTTCGCAATTCCGTACCGCTCGGCCCGCTTTGCCCGGGCCAGCAGGTACTCCAGGACCTCGGCTACTATGTCTTTATACATCGGCTCGGCCTGCATTGTCGCCGGCGTCCCCAGCATGTGCATCAGGATCACCGGCACGCCTCTCTCACCCACCAATTCGGCCATCCGCTCGTCGCTCAACGCCGTTATGTCGTTGACGATAGATGCGCCCGCATCCAAAGCGGCCGCCGCAACTTCAACGTCCTTCGTATCGATACTTATCGGCACATCGCATTGTTCCCTTAGCCTCTTTATAACCGGGACCACGCGATCTATCTGCTCAGCCGGCGGCACGGCTTGGGAGCCGGGCCGCGTCGATTCGCCGCCGATGTCGATTATCGCAGCGCCCTCGCCGGCCATTTGCAGGCCGTGCTCGAGGGCTTTGCTGGCGTCGAAAAACTCGCCGCCGTCGCTGAAGGAGTCAGGCGTGACATTTAGTATGCCCATCAAAAGGGCCCCGGCGGAGAAATCCAGTCGGCCTGTCGGCCACTCAACTGTATTTGGAAGGGGCGGCTGCACCTAACGTCTTTCCTTATTCAGTGTTCTACAGTAAATCCGATACCCGCCAGCTTGCGGGCAACCGCTTCGCACGGACGCTCCAGAACGACGCGAGTATTGTGAAACTCCCGCCTGACCGGGTATTCTTTTCGCAGATTGTCGAAGAATTCGCCCGCATGGCCGGACCTTGTGCCCTGAATCCCCCTAAGGCGAACATCGTCTATCCTGATGTCATATACCGCTTCCACGGCGGCAACTAACGTCTCAACATGATTGGACGGATTCGGATCCAGGCTTACTTGGCGAACCTCCGGCTCCGGGAGGAAATCGTTAATGGAGTGTCTTGGCTCGATGCCGTAATGCTCGCACACGGCTATATAAATCATAATCATTCCCGCGATTTTGCCATCCAGCGAATAGCCCGCAATGTGCGGCGTGCCGATATCTACCAGTTTTAGAAGCTCGGTGTCGATGTTCGGCTCGTTCTCCCAAACATCCAGCACGACGCCCTGCAGGCGGCCCATATTCATTGCGGCGATCAATGCGGCACTGTCAACCACCGCGCCCCGCGAGGCGTTTATGAATACGCATCTTTTGCCCAGCGATTTGAAAAACTCTTCATCGGCAAGATGATACGTCTTATCCTGACCCTCGAAAGTCAGCGGCGTGTGCAGTGTGAGAAAATCGCAATCGTAAAGCTCTTCGAGCGGTAGATACTTATCATCGCCGCTCTGCCTTTGCAGCGGCGGATCATTCAGCAAAACCTCCATCCCGAATGCCCGGCACTTCATTGCCACTCGGCTTCCGACGTTGCCGACTCCAACAACGCCGATTGATTTACCTTCCAGGTCGATGCTGTATTTTTGGGCGATTTCCAGCAGAGCGGCCATGACGTACTCAGCGGCACTATTCGCATTCGAGCCGGGCGCAGAGGCAAATCCGATATTGTCCCGCCTCAGATAGTCAATATCGACGTGATCGAATCCGATGGTCGCCGTACCAACAAATTTGACCCTGCTGCCTGCCAGAAGCCCGGCGTTTACCGGCGTGATGCTGCGAACCAACAGCACATCGGCGTCGGCGACCACGTCGGACGTTATCTCAC
>JAFGTU010000325.1 GCA_016933985.1 Sedimentisphaerales bacterium
GGGCACCCCCCATCTTGAGCAAAGCGAAATCCCAATTTTACATCGGGGCCCATTTCACATCGGGGTCCGACAAGTCCGAACCGTCCGACCCCCTCACACATATCATGCCGAGTCCCGATGCTTTTTGATCGGGAAGGCATCTATTTATACAGCTCGCCGCACTGCGGCGTCAACAAATCCTCCCTCCACAAGCCACCATTAACGCCCACCCCGGGATAAACTAAAAGTCCCCGCTGCATTTTTCTCTCAGACATCTCAAAATAATATCATTTAATCCGAGATTATCCTCCGATTCTCCTTAAAGTCAATACCAATTCTGACCAAACTCGAACGACCAAAAACCCGCCAAGTCACGCAATACGATATCCGCAATACGCACTTGGCCCCCTTCATGTCAATAATCAATCTAATCCAATCCCCCCTTAGCGTCTTAGCGCCTTGGCGGGCCACAATAATCCCCGAAAATTCATGCCTTGGGTACCAGCGTAATCCTGCCTGCCCCTAAGGGGCGATCATATTCTTTGTTCTTCTTCGTGCCCTTCGTGGTTAATCATCCCTCGTAATTCACCGTTGACAAAGCCGCTTCACCTGCCAAAATAGACGGCAAAAGAAAACTGAAAGGCCAACACAATGAATAGAAGGAGTTTCCTAAAAAGCCTCGCAGCAGGAACAGCAGCTCTCACAGTCCCGGCAGGGCCGCGCATCGTATCCGCCGCCGAAAGCGAGCAGATACTCGCCGAAGCGGATGGCCGCATCGAAAAACGCCGCAAGGCCGATGCAGCCCTCAAGCTCCTCGGCCCCGATGGCCGGCCGCTCAAGCCCGGCCTGCCCGTCAAAATAGCCCAGCAACGCCACAAATTCCTCTTCGGCTGCAACCTCTTCAAGCTACACCGCTGCAGAACCCCACAGGATAGCGCCGACTACGAAAAACATTTCGCCGATATGCTCAATTTCGCCACGCTTCCCTTCTACTGGTGGAACTACGAACGGCAGCAGGGCGTTACCAATGACCCGCAAATCGAACAAATGGTCCGCTGGTGCAAAGACCACAATATCACCGCCAAGGGCCATCCCCTCGCCTGGAACTACGTCGAGCAGAAGTGGCTCCCGGACGACCCCCAAGCCGCGATGCAGCTCCAATTCAAGCGAATCGAACGCTGCGTCCGCAAATTCAAGGGCGGAATCGATATCTGGGACGTCGTAAATGAAGCCACCCATTACGACCGCGACCAGTGCAAGGAAAACGCACCCAAGCTCACCGAGGCCATTCGCAAAATGGGCATCGGCGCCTACGTCCGCGCCGCCTTCAAAGCCGCACGCAACGCGAGCCCCGATGCCACGCTGCTGATCAACGACTATAGAACAGACCCCGATTACCCCAACAAGGTCATCAACGAACTCGTTGATAATGGAAAGCCTCTCTACGACGTCATCGGCATCCAGTCGCACATGCACGGAGGCTATTGGGGTGCCAAACGCACATGGGAGGTCTGCGACTACTTCGCCAAATTCGGCGTCCCCCTGCACTTCACGGAAACCACAATAGTCTCAGGCCCCAGGTCGCAGCAAGGCTGGCTAACCACCCCCGATGGAGAGATCGCCCAGGCCCGCGATGTCGCCGAATTCTATACCGTTCTCTTCTCGCACCCCGCTATCGAGGCGATTACCTGGTGGGACTTCACCGACCAGGGCGCCTGGCAGCAAGCCCCCGCCGGCTTCCTCCGCGCCGATATGACCCCAAAACCTGCCTACCACCAATTGAAGGCCCTCATCAAAGGCAAATGGTGGACAAAGGCCGAGGTCGATACCGTCGAAGGCGGCAAGGCCGAATTCCGCGGCTTCCTCGGACAGTATGAATTAACCGCAACCGTGGAAGGCCGCACACTCACCGGCGCCTTCACACTCGACAAGGCCGAAACAGCTTCCATAGAAGTAAAACTTGCTTGAGAAGATCACGATGCGCAACATCCTCATCGCCGCAGTCTTCATCTCGCTGCTCTTGGCCTCAACAAGTCCAAATGCTCAGGCGGAGCCGCAGAAGTACATCAAAGTACCCGTCAAGAAAAAGCCCGCAGACAAAGACTGGACCCCCCGAGACACACGCACAATAGACCTCCTGCCCGGCTTCAAGCCCGACTCGACCGCGCCGACTTTGAGCGAGTACGGAGCCAGACTTGACAGGAAAGATATCGCCACCGGATTCTTCTATCCCAGGAAAATCGCCGGAAGATGGTGGCTGATAGACCCGCAAGGCTACCCATTCATCAATGTCGGTCTGTGCAGTGTCAACATGGGACGATCGAGTTTCAGTCGAGAGCCGGCCCTCGCTAAGTTCGGCACACCCGAAAAATGGGCCGAATTCGCTAACAACCTCCTCGCCGACAACGGCTTCAACGGCACAGGCGGCTGGACCGATACCCAACTCCTGCAATCCGCCGCAAAGCCGCCCGTCTATACGCTTTCCTCGAGCTTCATGGGCTCGTTTGGCAATAGCAGGAAACTCACCTTTGAGGAGCCCGGCCACCTCGGCTATCCAAACCGCTGTATCCCCGTATTTCACCCGGATTTTGAGAAATTCTGCAACGACTACGCCGCCCAGCTCGCCACTACCAAAGACGACCCTCGACTGCTGGGCCACTTCTCGGACAACGAGCTGCCCCTCATCCCGGACATGCTCGACAGGTCACTCAACCTCGATGCGAACAATCCGAACTTGCGCTATGGCTGCGAAGCCGCAAAGAGGTGGCTTGTCGCCAGAAAAGGCAGATCCGCTACGCCCGGAGACATAACCGACGCCGACCGCCGCGACTTTCTCGAATATGCCTTCGAGCGATACTTGCGAATAACCACGAATGCCATCCGCAAATACGACCCGAACCATCTCTGTCTCGGGCCGAGGCTCCACGGTGCGGCCCTCGGATACCCGCATATCTTCAGAGCGGCCGGGAAATACCTCGACGTCATCGCCGTCAACTACTACGCCGCATGGACTCCCGATCCCCAGAGAATGGCAATGTGGGCCGCCCAGTCCTCAAAGCCGTTCATAATCACAGAATTCTACGCCAAGGGCCAAGATTCAGGCCTGCCCAACAACTCCGGCGCAGGCTGGCTCGTCCCCACCCAGCTCGACCGCGCCCGCTTCTATCAAAACTTCACTCTCGGCCTGCTCCAATCGAAGGCCTGCGTCGGATGGCACTGGTTCAAATTCCGCGACAACGACCCCCAGGACACCACTACCGACCCATCCAACCGCGACTCCAACAAAGGCGTAATCGATTATCAATACAAACCTTACGTCGAGCTCCTCACGAAAATGGCCGAGCTCAATACCAACGTTTACGCCCTCATCGACTACTTTGACGGCAAGTAATCCACAAGCAGGGCCCTTGCGCATACAACACATCCGAAAACAGGTTGCATATCACAGTCCCGCGAGTATAATCAGACCTCGATTGAGAATACTATGAACACCGCGTTTCACAAGTATTGCGATTGTGAGATCGTTTAGGGATGAAACCTAAAAATCTCGGATTGTCATCCCGAGGAGCGAACTCTCTGAAACGCGACGCTCGTAAAGTTGGCAGCGCATGCAGTGTTGCATGTTTTTTGAGGAATGAACCAGTGGCCCAACCACAAATCAAGCTCTACTACAAGAATGTGTTCGCCGACGTTATTGGCGACGAGCACGGAATCACCACAAACCAGTTTGATGACCTTGCCGTACTGACATCGCCCTTGATTGCCCGGCTCAACAAACAAAAAGAAGAAGAGGACAGCAGCACCCCTTATCGAAAACTGCCGTTACGCAAGGATATCCGCGACGATGTCAAGGATATGGCAGCCGATGTTAAGGCCGACTGCGACACCCTCGTCGTGCTCGGTATCGGCGGCTCGGCCCTCGGCAATATCGCCCTCCAGACCGCTCTGAACCCCTTCATGTACAATATCGACGATAAGCAGCGGTCTGGCCCCCGGCTGTTCGTCTTGGACAATGTTGATCCCGCCCAGTTGGCTTCCTTCTTCGATTGGCTCGAAGACGGCCTCGGCAGAACCATTTTCAACGTAATCTCCAAGTCCGGCCGAACCTCCGAGACTGCCGCACAGTTACTGTATGTCCGCAAGTTGCTCACCGACAAGCTCGGCCCTGACGCCTGCAAAAAACAGATAATCGCAACTACCGACGAAAAAGCCGGCACGCTGCGGACTATTGTCCAGAAGGAAGGCTACAGAAGCCTCATCGTTCCCGACCGCGTCGGAGGCAGGTTCTCCGTGCTTAGCGCCGTCGGCCTCTTCAGCGCCGAGATGTGCGGAATCGACATCGACGCTCTGCTCGCAGGCGCAGCCGATATGGATGCCAAAGTGAGCTGCGAGAACTTCAAAAAGAACCCGGCGGCAATCAATGCCGCAATAAACTTCCACTTCTACACTCGTGGCAAGAAAACTTCCGTCATGATGCCCTACAGTAACGCTCTCAAGGATATGGCCGATTGGTATCGCCAGCTCTGGGCCGAGAGCCTCGGTAAATCAACCGACGTGAAGGGTAACCGTATTGAACGCATCGGCCCGACGCCAATAAGGGCCCTCGGCGCCACCGACCAGCACAGCCAGGTACAGCTCTATCGCGAAGGTCCCAACGACAAACTCTTCACATTCCTCAAGGTGAAGGAATTTAATGGGGAAATAGAGACAGGTCCAGCCCCAAGGTGCACCTCGGACCTTGACTTTCTGGCCAATATAAAAATGAGTACACTTCTGAACAATGAGAAACTGGCTACGGAGTACGCTCTTCTCCAGGACAGACGCCCATGTCTTACTATCCTCTTTGACAAGGTTGATGCTTATACTGTCGGCCAGTTCATCTGTTTATTCGAGGTCACGACATCCTTTGCCGGCGCATTGTTTAACATTAATCCCTACGATCAACCCGCCGTCGAGCTGGGAAAAGAAGCTACGTTTGCACTTATGCACAAGCCCGGTGAGTACAAAAAAGGTTGGACTTACCGAGATTTTGCCGACGAGATTCGATCCCGGACCGACATTGACGAAGAGTTTCTCGTCTGATACATTGTCACCTTTTGATGTTGTTTAGAGCCACGACGATGGAGTACGCAGTGATAATGGCCGGCGGCACCGGCAAGAGGCTCTGGCCTCTCAGCCGGGAGAACCGCCCAAAGCAGGTCTTGCAGATACTTGATGGCCAGACCTTGCTCCGCCGCTGCTTCGACCGCCTCCTGCCCATCTTCGACGCCAGAAACATAATCGTCCTGACAAACGCCCGGTATGCCGACCTTGTCCGCGAGAACCTCCCCACATTGCCCCCCGACAACGTTATCGCCGAGCCTGCCGTCAGGGACACCGCCGGCGCAATAGGTCTGGCCGCTACAATTCTCGCCAAATCAAATCCGGACGCCTCAATGACAGTCGTCACTGCCGACCAGATAATAGACCCTCCTGAACTCCTGCAGCAGGCCCTTAAAGACGCCCTGAAATTCGTAAACGACAATCCCGACAATATGATCACTTTCGGTATCCAACCGACCTTCCCAAGCACACTACTTGGTTACGTCAAATGCGGCCCTTCCCAGAAATTCCCCGGCTGCCAAAACGAGATTTACGCCGTCGAGGCATTCAAGGAAAAGCCGGACGAACAAGCCGCTCGAAACTACGTCGATAGTGGTCGGTATTTGTGGAATTCCGGCATGTTCGTTTGGAAAGCAAAGACCATCCTGGCCAATTTGGACGAGTTCCTGCCCGCCGCGACCGAGCCGTTTGCCAGAATCCGGGCCGATTGGGATGGTCCGGAGCGGCAGCAGACCCTCGCAGAATACTTCCTTAAATTGCCCAAAATCAGCATCGATTTCGCCGTTATGGAGAAGGCGCGGGGCGTTCACGGCATAAAACTCGACTGCCGCTGGCTCGACCTGGGCTCCTTCGCCGCGCTTACCGACATTATCACCGCCGACCGGAGCAACAACATTGTAGTCGCCGGCGCCAGCGAGCTGCTCGATTGCGCCGGCAGCATCCTAATCACAGAGGACAAGGGCCACTTGATCGCCGGCATCGGCCTCAAGAACATCATAGTGGCCCACAGCCCCGACGCCACCCTGGTCTGCCCCGTCGATCAGGCCCACAGACTCAAGGAGCTGCTCGAACTGATAGCAAAAAACGCCGGAGATTCGTATCTCTAACACAAATCCTGCTCTACCAAGAACAGTGTAAATCTATACTACAATCCTTCAGGATGTTGTTTTTCATGCGTTATTTTCATGCCGCCAGTTCCGTAAGTCCTTCTATGTCAAAGACTAAAGCCC
>JAFGTU010000043.1 GCA_016933985.1 Sedimentisphaerales bacterium
CCATGTCCGCCCGGCGCCCGGTGCGCGCGTGCGGATAGACGGAGGACTGTCGGTGCAAAGCCCGTCGGCGCACGTATGGATTCGCGATTTGGAGATATTTATCTCCGAGCCGGTCCCGGAAAAGCCCATAAGCCCCGGCTCGAGCCCGGAGGACTTGAAGCGGCCCTGGGGCGGTATGCACATGTACGGCGGGAAAAACTGCAAATACATCAACCTCGTCATCCACAACTGCAATCAGGGTATTAGCTGCTGGAAGGGCGAAATCAACCCGGAAATATACGGCTGCATCATGTACGACAACGGCTGGCTCGGAACCGATCGCGGACACGGCCACTGCATTTATACCCAGAACGACGAAGGTGTCAAACTCATCTCCAACTGCATTATGACCTGCAAATACGACGGCACTTACACCATGCACGCCTACGGCTCTTCTCAGGCATACGTCAACAACTTCCTCGTCGAGAAGAATATCTTCTACGACAAAGGCCCCTTCCTAATCGGCGGCGGCAGGCCGAGTAAGAATATCCGCGTCTTCGGCAATTTCCTCTATAACGTCCCCATGCGAATCGGTTACACCGCGCCGGAAAATGAAAACTGCGAGCTGCGGGACAATCTTATAGTCAACGGCGACTTAGAGATCGTTCGATACAAAGAAGTCATCGACGAAGGTAACGTCGTCGTTAAGAAAGGCCAGGAGCGCCCAAAAGGAGTCAAAGCCGTTCTCTTGGCCAACAAATTCGACCCAAATCGCGCCCATCTTGCAATCTTCAACTGGGACAACACCGAAACCGTAGAAGTCACCACCAATGGATTCATCAAGAGCGGGCAGAGGTTTCAACTCTTCGATCCCAAGAACCTGTTCGGCAAGCCCGTATTCGAGGGGCGGTGCAAAGCAGATACAATCAACCTGCCCACAAAAACCGAATTCGCGGTCTTCGTCCTACTCAAGAACGGCTGACCTCACTCCGGGAGTATTAGTTTTGTTCCGGGGCGGAGGGCGTTTGGGTTGGTGACGGTGTCGCGGTTTGCCTGGTAGATTTTTTGCCACTTTGCGGGCGAGCCGTAGTATTGGCGCGCGACGTCCGAGAGGGTTTCTCTCTTTCGGACGATGTGGAATTTCTGGGTTTGCACTTTCTCAGGCTGCTCGTAGGCAGTCCAGTCGCGAGTGCCGGGGTCTTCGCCCGGCGATTCGGACTGTGTGGCGGACAGAGGGGCAGGGAGCGGACCGGGGGACTGCCGGTCCGCAGAGGAGCTGCGGGAGTGCAGACGTTTGAAGCTTAGATCGGGGCGTGTGGCCAGGTAGATCGTCGCGGCGATTACCACCACCATGCCCGAAATCAATCCTATCTTGAAGTCTCTGTGCATCCTACGGCGCTCGCCATATAGACTGCAGATTCCAACTTATCGGCCGGCAGCAGCATTGTGAATTTGCATACCGGCTGCGATTCCTATTTTTTCCCGTGCCCGGAACCCTTTGCCGGATTAGCCTTGGCGCCGAGCAGCAGTATCGGGGCGGCTATGGCGATCGATGAATACGTTCCGACGATAACGCCAAAACCCATCGCGAAATTAAATCCGCGCAGCCCTGAGCCTCCGAAAATATACATTATCAGCACAACTATAAACGTCGTAAATGACGTCATGACAGTCCTCGAGATCGTCTGGTTGATGCTGTCGGTGATCAACTGAGGATTGATGGATTTTGCCTTGCCGCGGTTCTCGCGGATCCGGTCGAATACGACGATTGTGTCGTTCAGAGAGTAGCCGATCAGCGTCAGAAACGCCGCAATCATAGCGAGGTTGATCTTGAAGTCCCCGAGCAATAAAGCCTGTCCGACGGCGGACGATGCGAGATAAGTGCACACAGTCACCGCGCCGAGAGTTATCGTGACATCGTGAACGAGCGCTACGATGGCGGCGACGCCGTACCGCGCATTTCCGAAACGCACCCATATATAAACAATGATCGCAAAGAGTGACAGAACGATCGCAATCAACGCCTGCGTCTTGGCCTCTGCGCCCACCGATGGATCAAACTGCCTTACACGCGGCAGCGAAGTCTCCAGCTCGGCGGCGGAAAGGACCTTTGTCTTTTCGTTATCGACATACTGCTTCCATTCGTCCTCGCTGAGCTCTCGAAGGCCAGCGTCCTCGGGGGTGCTGACATAGGCAAACGACTTAACGGGTGTGTTCGCGTCGGCAATAGGATTCAGGTTCGGGCCGAGTATTCGATAGGGATAGCGTTTGAGGTTTTGCGTATCCGGCTTGAACTGAAGTGACCCAAGCCTGTGCTCCAGGTCGCCGATGGTAGTCTCTCTTTCCATCTCGACGACCATTTTAATACCCCCGATGAAGTCACCAAGCTCCGGATAGGAATCAATCAGCGACTGAGATATCTTTTCCTCTGAGCCGACAGTTGCTCGGAGGTTTTGCTGGATTTCCAGCTCGTCGGCAAACGTCCCCAGCACGGCGTTGTTGACCGTTTCGTCGATAACAGGCTCGGCCACTGTGGCCGCGGGGAAGGCCGAGGCAAGCACCGCACTGACAACGGCCTGATTCATCTGGCCGGTGGTAACGACGAATTTCGAGCCGCCAGCGCCGTCCTGCACGACCGCCAGATTGGTCAGTGTCGCTGAGAAGTTCGGGTCGTTTTCCGTTTTTTGAATCGCCGCGACCAGCTCAGCTACGCTGCGCTGCCTGCCGTCTGAGAACGTCACCGCCACGGTAATTTTGTTGGTTTCGCCCGTGTCGATTTTGTATTGCCCGAAGATATTTTCTCCGTTGGCGGCCTTTCCTATCGGCTCTCCGATGCTATAGACGCTTGCCGACGGAAGCGCACGGGTTATTCTGTCTTCGACCTGCTGTCTGGTCAGTCGGACCGAATCCTTGAAACTCGTCTGGACGCTTGTGCCGCCGGTGAACTCGATGTCGTATTTATCCCGCGCCGTGAAGAAAACGAATCCGCCTCCGATAACCAGAATCAGAGAGAAACCCAGAAAAACGGGGCGCAACCGCATCCAGTTCACGTTAGGGTTATGAATAAGCCGCAGCATGAAGAGATGGTCCTTGATCAGACGCCGCGAAAGCAGAATGTCGAACAACACGCGAGTCACAAATAAAGCCGTGAACATACTCGATGCTATACCCAGCATGAGCACGATAGCGAACCCCTTAATCTCCTCGGAGGCCACCCAGTACAGAATCGCGGCGGTGATGAACGTTGTCAGGTTAGAGTCGAAGATGGTTCTGAACGCCCGTTGGTAGCCGTTGTTTATGGCTATTCGCAGCGAGGAGCCCTTCTGCTGCTCTTCGCGTATTCTCTCGAAGATCAGAACGTTCGCATCAACGCTCATGCCGATAGTGAGGATGATGCCTGCAATTCCCGGCAATGTAAACGTCGCCTGGACAGCCGCCATGATCGCCAGAACAAAAAGGATATTAAGAAGCAGCGCCGCATCCGCAATTAGGCCGGACAGAAGGTAGTAAACGGCCATACACGCAATCACAGCGACGAGCCCGATTATGCCCGCCTTGATCCCCTTGTCCCGGTTGTCGGCGCCGATGGACGGTCCGATCGTATTCACCGAGATAGGCTGCTCGACGAGCATTGCCGGCAGCGAGCCGGCATTGAGCTTGTTGATCATATCCTGCTGCTCTTCTTGCGTGAAGCTGCCCGTTATTATCCCCTGTCGGCCGATTTTCGTTTGGATGTTCGGCGCTGAGATGGCAATTCCGTCTAATAGAATGCAGAGCGGTCGGTCGATGTTGTCGTTCGTAACGCGCCGGAAGATATCGCCGCCTCGGTCGTCCAACAAGAAGCTGATGGCTCTGCCTCCGTACTGGTCCTGGCCTTGCGTGGCTTTCTCGAGCTTCCACCGCGTTCTCTGATCTGTGCTGTGCAGCATCATCTCATTCTTCTTGTTGCTTGCCAGAACGTACGTCTTATCACCGAACTGCCCCGTAATCGAAGGCCGCTTCTGCCCGTCAAGGGCGTGCCATTTTTCACCCGGCTTCTCTTCTACCTCGCACCAGATATAATTCTCATCCGAGGCGTACCGAGGCCCCTTCTCTTTCAGCGAGTCGATATAACCGGCCATAAGGTCGGCATCGGTTTCCGGATGCCCCACTGTCGGAAGGACTCTGAATTCGAGGATGCCTGCACCCTTGAGCATTCGCTGCAAGTCCTTCGGATCGTCGAGTCGCCCCCTAAAAGGAAGGTAATCGTTGTACGCCGAGATCACTTTGTCAATCTGTCCGGCCCGATCCGGGAATTCCGCCTTCAGCTCTTCAACGGCCTTTGTCCGCGCCGAGGATGTCGGCAAGAAGCCGAGGCAGCGATCGAGCTGGTCTTCGCTCAGGTTCAGTTGGTCGAGCTTCCTTTTGGCTCCGGCGTACCGAGAATTCACCCCGTCTTCAGGGTCGGTTATCTTCCCCACTACATCCAGCCATGCTGCGTAGGTCTTCACATATCCGCTCAGCAGCCCTACGCTGTCGTTGGCATCCGTGAATTCTCTCAGCGACTTGCTCAATTCCTGCTCGCCAAGCCTGGCCCAGTCGCCCCGCTTGAATTTCACCAGCGCCAGGTCGAGTTTCGATTCAGTTATCTTGTCTTCCTGCGATTTGAGCATCCCTTCTGATTCGGTTCTCTTGGCCTGGAGCTCTTTTCGCTCGTCATGGACAGCCGCGATGTTCCGGAGAATCTCAAGCTTGTTCGGGTCCGCCGCGGCGAATTCTTCGAATTGCTTCTCTCTGTCTTGCGGAGGCAGTTCCAGGCTGCGCAGGATAATAGCCTGCGAAACGTTGGCGCGCAGCAGTGCGTTTCTCACCGCCTCATATTGCAGACGCTTCTCTCTGGCTTCGGCGCTTGCCAACGGCATTTGGATCTCAAATCGAGAGTTGCCCTGCGGACGCCATATAAGGTTTTGGATATTCGCAGGGTCAATACGTCGGCGAAGAACCGTTATCATTCGTTCCGAAAGACCTCTTTGGTCCGCCTGCGACACCCCTTGCGTATTGATTGCATAGATCAGACTGGTGCCGCCGGCCAGGTCAATACCGGGTTTAAGCGTTTTGCTCGCCGGATAGAGGCTCCATACGCCCACAAACAATAAAGCCCCGATTACTACGATTTTCCAAACCAAATTCTTGTACATAGCGGGTTCCTGATTTTTTGATTATTGACCATTATCTTTCGTCAAATTCTTTCCTATCGCTGAAGCAGATAACCGTATCTTGGTATTGTTCGACTCATCGACCTTGAGTATGACTTCGTCGCCCTTAACATCAACAACGGTTCCGATAATGCCTCCGATGGTCCTAACCTTATCGTTTTTGGCCAGCGACTGCACCATTTGCTTATGCTGCTGCTGCTTTTTGCGAGGCGCTCGAAAAAGAATGAAGTACATCATCACAAACATCAAGGCCAGGAAGATGAATTGCATCTGTCCAAAGCCCTTTCTCGCGGGCGTGCCGGCGGCGGCGTTGGGATCGCCGCTCTTATCCGGGACAATCGCCGATGGCTGCCCTTCCGAGGTAACAGGCTCGGAACTAACGCCTGATGATGCATCGCCGTCTTTTTCTGCTAAAATCCAAATATTGTTCATCGTTGTCTTCCCTTCATGGTCTGTAGCCGTATGATTTTTGCAAAGCTGCTGTAATCCTTGTCTTGAGATTTCAGTCAAAGCAGTCAAGATAGTAAATTATCGACAGACAATAATCAATAATGATTTTCCAATTCCTCGCGTGCCCAGGCCGAGAATTCGCCGGACTTGAGCTTTTCCCGGATTCCGGCCATCAATCGCTGGTAGAATCTAAGGTTATGTATAGAGACGAGGATGGGGCCGAGCATCTCGGAAGTGTTGAAGAAATGCCTTATTGCTCCTCGGGAGAATTTCCGGCAGCAATAGCAGTCGCACCCGGCCTCTATGGGCCCCGTTGCTCTGGTATGGACATTGTTTCTCAGCCGCAAGGGGCCGCTGCCCGTGAAAGCGAAGGCATTTCGGCCGTTACGAGTTGGCAGAACGCAGTCGAACATGTCGATTCCTGCCCCGACAGCGGCGATAATATCGGTCGGCGTCCCAACACCCATCAGGTATCGCGGCTTGTCCTGCGGCAGCAAGGCCGCTGTATGCGCAACCGTTCGCATCATATTCTCGTGCCCTTCGCCGACCCCTAATCCGCCGATCGCATAGCCATCGAAGTTGAATTTCACCAGCTCCCTGGCGCAATACGACCGCATTTCCAGGTCAATTGCACCCTGTACGACGGCGAAAAGCTGCTGATCCGGGTTGCCGTGGGCCTTTTTGCACCGCTCGGCCCACCCGATAGTCCTATCCACCGCAGTTTTCAACTCCTCGGCACCCACAGGAAAAGACGTGCATTGGTCGAGGCACATTATGATATCCGCCCCAAATCTGTTCTGTATCTGCGTAGCCCCCTCAGCGTCGAGCGATATCTTGGCTCCGTCGATATGGCTGGCGAATTCCACCCCCGCATCGTCGATTTTCACCAATTCGTTTAACGAAAAGATCTGGTAGCCCCCGCTGTCGGTGAGTATGGGCCGGTCCCAGCTCATCATCGCGTGCAGTCCGCCGATGGCCTCGACCACTTCGACCCCCGGCCGG
>JAFGTU010000326.1 GCA_016933985.1 Sedimentisphaerales bacterium
AATACATCTGCAAAATGGGATTCGAGCACCACGTCGCCGTAAACCTATCCCAAAAAGCAGACGCCGTAACAGAAGCCCTCGGTAACTACATGGGATGGGATATCTACAGACACGAATAGAACGCATCGACCTTCTGCCGGTCTGCGCTGAACAATAACGACCTCAGTCGACTGCTAACTGAGGATATTGAGTTTTCGGTTGACGAGAATTGGTCCTGCGCGTATCTTATGACCAGGATGAACTGGCAAATTGTCATATCCTGTAACATCGGAGCCTAAAATCTGTATCCAACAAAGGTTATAAAGGTGACAAACACCCAAATACTTGAGAACGCTAAGCGAAACAAAATTCAAGCCGACGATCTGGCAATCCATAATTGGTATCAGTTCATCCTCGGATACCCCCCCCACCTGGTCAGAGAGTATATCAACAGATTCGGGTTAGCTGAGGAAGATGCTATCTTAGATCCTTTCTGCGGAACCGGCACCACACCGGTTGAGGCATTGAAGAATGGAATCACCTGTTACGGGCTGGAAGCCAACCCTATTGCAGCTTTTGCCTCCAAAGTCAAGACCTATACAGGCTACGACCCTGAGATGCTGCGTGATTACCTGGCTTACATACACTGCTCGATGAAAGCTTCATACGAACACCAGGGAATTCGTGAATTGCAGGAAAACCTGTTCGCATATCAGACGCAGATGAGGACCGCCACTATTGACAATGCCCCGGTCTTGCCCGACCGACAGAAGGACGTCATCCCCAAAGGATTCATTTCTACCAAACCCCTGCAAAAAGTCTTGATAATCAAGGAAATCATACGAACTATCGAAGATGAAACGGCAAGGAATTTCTTCTTGCTCGCACTTGCCATGTTCATTGTCAAAGACGCAGGCAACATCAGGTTTGGCCCCGAAATAGGCAAAACCAAACCCAAGACCGATATAGAGTCCCTCCGCACATTCATAAATATTGCTGAGATAATGATTGCGGATGTAGAAAATACGCGCCTAATTAAGCACGCACACATAATGGACGGCGACGCAAGAGAGGTCGGCAAATATCTCCCTGCAAATCTCCACGCCACCATAAACGCCGTCGTTACATCACCTCCCTACCCGAACGAGAAGGATTACACGCGAAGCACAAGACTTGAAAGCGTTTTGCTCGATTTCATCCGTGACAAAAAGGATTTAAGAGCCATCAAGAATAAGCTCCTGCGCAGCAATTCACGAAATGTCTTCGTGGCCGATGCCGACAGTCAGTACATACGAGAATTCTCAAGGATCACCTCCATCGCCGATGAGATTGAGAAAAGAAGACTCGATCTCAAAAAAACGTCCGGTTTTGAGAAGCATTACAGCAAGATCGTCCTGCATTACTTCGGAGGAATGTACCGACATTTCAAGACTCTCAAGCCGTTCCTTGCCCCGAATTGCAGACTCGCGTATGTGCTCGGCGATCAGATGTCTTTCTTTCGAGTCCACATCCCAACCGCAGAGCTCCTTGCTGAGATTGCCGATTCTCTCGGCTACATAGTCAACGATATCGAACTCTGGCGAACAAGAGCCGCAACTGCAACGAAAATGCAGATCGACGAGAACATCCTAATCCTTGAAAATACGTAGAGTAATGCGATGGCAAATAATGTGAATCTCGCGGACTATGACAAGATCATAACCGCCCTCTTCAAGCTTAAACTCAAATCCGGCAAATCAAAGACCAGCCTCGATTTCACAAAGGACGAATTGGTTCAAGTAGCCGCCAGATTGAAGTTGGATCTGAGGAATCCACCAGATGTAGTCTATACTTATCGCACTCGCAGAGCCTTACCCGACGCAATCCTCAAGAGCGGCAATTGGATACTGCTGCCCAAAGGAAAAGGTAAGTTTGCATTCGCTAAGACCGCAAGGGGACCTTTCGTTGAAATTCAGCAGGGCCTTGCGCCCATCGAGATACTAAATGCGTTGCCGCAAATTGTCGAGAAGTACACGGCAAACGACGAACAGGGACTCCTCTCGACAATAAGATACAACCGCTTGATCGACATCTTCACCGGAGTAACCTGCTTTCATCTACAGTCCCACATCCGAACGACTATATCCGGAGAAGGACAAATAGAGATAGATGACCTCTATGTCGGCCTCGACGAGGATGGACTCGAATATATCCTCCCAATTGAGGCCAAAAGCCCTGATGACAGGGACAAACTCGGATGGTTCCAGGTTGCCAATCTCGTCAAGTTCGCCGGTCAGTGCTTTCCAGACCTAAAGTGCCGCCCGATAGCAGCGAAACCTATGGGCAGTAACACCGTCTGCCTAATCGAGTTTGATGACAACCCCGATTTTGAGAAGACCGGAATCAAGAACATAAAGCTCTATAGGCTCACCAGAGAGAATGCGTGACTCGAATCGAGCAGAGCGGCGGGATGTCAACATCCGCCCCAAGCGACAAGCCTACCCTGCCAAAATGACACGCCTGGCGGAATTCTCTGACCCCGCAAACCCTTATCACAGTTGCACTTACACTTTCTGCCCATCCCGGCACGCTGTTTGCTCTTTTACGTGTGGGATTTGATACAAGAACGAATTCTACCCGCACGAAAGTGAGGCTGAAGATATGAAATTCGACAAATTTACATTGAAGGCCCAGGAGGCACTGGCCACGGCCCAGCAGATTGTCATGGCCAGGTCGCACACCGTCCTGACCCCCCTGCACCTGCTCAGCGCACTGTGCAGCGACGATGAAGGAATGGCCGTGATGATCTTCAAAAAAATCGGAGCCAACGTCACCCGCATCAAGGAGATGACCGAGAGCGAGCTGAGCCGCCTGCCCCAGGGAACATCCCCAGGCGGCGCTCAGCTTATGCCCGACCCCGCACTCAGCCAGGTCGTCCTCGACGCCCAGAACAGGGCCGACAAAATGGGCGACGACTACCTCAGTGTCGAGCACCTGCTGATCTCCCTGGCCTCGATCAAGAGCGATGCAAAAGAGTTGCTCAGCCTAAACTCGATTACCCCGGACCAAATTGAAAACGCCCTTAAAGACCTCCGAGGCGGAGAAAAAGTAACCGACGGAAGTCCCGAAGCAAGGTACAAAGCCCTCGAAAGATTCGGAATCGACCTGCTCGAAATGGCCCACAAGGGAAAGCTCGACCCCGTCATCGGCAGAGACGAAGAGATCCGCCGATGCATGCAGGTCCTCAACCGCCGAACAAAAAATAATCCCGTCCTCATTGGCGAGCCAGGCGTCGGAAAGACTGCTATCGTCGAGGGACTCGCCCAGCGCATAATCGCAGGCGATGTCCCCACGGGACTGCAAAACAAGAAAATCATAGCCCTCGATATGGGCGCCCTGATCGCCGGTACAAAATTCCGAGGCGAATTCGAAGACCGCCTCAAGGCCGTTCTAAAAGAAGTAATCGCCGCCGAGGGACAGATAATCCTCTTCATCGACGAGCTTCACACCGTAGTAGGAGCAGGCAAGGCCGAAGGAGCAGTCGATGCAGGCAACCTCTTAAAGCCCTCCCTCGCACGAGGCGAGCTCCGATGCATCGGCGCGACCACCATCGACGAATACCGCAAATACATAGAGAAAGACGCAGCCCTCGAACGCCGCTTCCAGCCCATAACAATCGACCCGCCAAGCGTCGAGGAGACAATCGCCATACTTCGGGGCCTCAAAGCCCGCTACGACACCCACCACGGCGTCAGAATCACCGACGCCGCCCTCGTCGCCGCCGCAACCCTCTCGAATCGCTACATAACAGACCGATGGCTCCCCGACAAGGCAATAGACCTCATCGACGAAGCCGCATCAAAGCTGAGAATCGAGAATGATTCCCTCCCCGCAGAGCTTGACGGAATCCGCAGAAAAATAATCCAGCTTCAAATCGAACGCGAAGCCCTCAAAAAAGAATCCGACCAGGCAAGCGCGGAAAGGCTCAAGAACGCCGAAAAGCAGCTCGCCGACCTGCAGCAACGCGATAAGGACCTCACCGCAAGATGGCAGAGCGAAAAAGGCGATATCGACCAAATAAAACAGTTGAAGCAGCAGCTCGAAGACGCACGAAACCGCTTCGATGAGGCCCAGCGAAAAGGAGAACTCGAAGCCGCCGCACGCCTCAAATATGAGACAATCACAAATCTCAAAAAAGACCTCGACGAAAAAGAGACCGCCCTGGCCCAGTCCGGAAACGGCAAAATCCTCCACAACGAAGTCACCGAAGAGCACATCGCGCAGGTCGTCGCAAAGTGGACCGGCATACCCGTCGCAAGGCTCCTCAGCGGCGAGCGCGAGCGCCTCACGAATATGGAAGACCGAATCCGCCGGCGCGTCATAGGCCAGGATGAAGGCGTCGCCGCGCTCTGCAACGCCGTCCGAAGGAACCGCTCCGGCCTCGGCGACCCCAATCGACCGATAGGAACCTTCCTCTTCCTCGGCCCGACAGGAGTCGGTAAAACCGAACTCTCCAAGGCCCTCGCCGACTTCCTCTTCAATGACCCCAACGCAATGGTCCGAATCGATATGAGCGAATTCATGGAGCCGCACTCCGTCGCACGCCTCATCGGCGCCCCGCCCGGATACATAGGATACGAGGAAGGAGGCCGACTCACCGAGGCCGTCCGAAGAAAGCCATACTCCGTAATCCTCCTCGACGAAGTCGAAAAGGCCCACCCCGATGTCTTCAACGTCCTCCTCCAGGTCTTCGACGACGGCCGACTCACCGACGGCAAAGGCAGGACCGTCGACTTCAAGAACACCGTCATCATTATGACAAGCAACATCGCAAGCCAGCAGATTCAGCAGCTTACCGAGGAAGCCGGAGCGGACTGGGAAATCGAGGCGCACGTCAAGGACGCCTTAAAGCAGGTCTTCAAACCCGAATTTCTCAACCGCATCGACGAAATAATCGTCTTCCACATGCTAACCAGGGAAAACCTCACAAAAATCGTCGATATCCAGCTCGCCTACCTCGCCGACCGCCTCAGAGCACGCAACATCGAACTCGAATTCACCGACGCCGCTCGCTCCCAAATCATAGACGAAGGCTACGACCCCGCATTCGGAGCAAGACCGCTAAAGCGCACCATCCAGCAGCGCCTCGAAAATCCCCTCGCTTCCGAGCTCCTATCCGGAAAATTCAACGACGGCGACAAAATTAAAATCGACGCCGCCGCACACAAATTCACCTTCGAAAAAATCTAACTCCATACTACCTCATCGTCATTGCGAGGAGCGAAGTCCCGATGCCTTCTGATCGGGATGGCAATCTCAAACTATCCGCAACAGAACAACCGCTCATCTTCTTATAAAGAGCCAACGTAATTGAGGCAGGGTGTGCAACTCGTTGCACACCTTCATTCCTGTCATTCCTGCGAAGTACATGTTTAGTCGTGCAAAATACATTCGTGGCACGGCCATCTTGGCCGTGGTCGCAGGGGCTTCCAGCCCATGCCCTTAAACTACGCTCGAAGAATCAGTTGCGAAACCAAACATGTACCCTGCGAAAGCAGGAATCCATT
The DNA here is from genome assembly GCA_016933985.1 of Sedimentisphaerales bacterium. Lineage (GTDB taxonomy): Bacteria > Planctomycetota > Phycisphaerae > Sedimentisphaerales > Anaerobacaceae > JAFGCD01. The sequence continues at coordinate 5,526 of JAFGTU010000326.1, forward strand.
GATACCAATATCCCGCCCCTTCACACTTAACAAATCCTCACCAATCGTGTACCCTAAACGAATGATAAAGAAGCTATTACTAATTATAACAATCTTGACCGCCCTCCCTTGCGCCCCCGCCACTGCCGCCGCCGTACCAATCAGCATAGATATCAACATCGCACTTTGTAGGATGGGCTTTGGTATCGCAACCCGTAGGATGAGCGTTCCCCCCGCGAAATCCCAACAAACCTCCATTCACCTCACAAACTACACCGACAACACAACCATCCGTCACCCCGTCCCTCTAATCCGCGGCACGATTCCCGACGCCAACGCAACCTCCGTCACCATCATAAATACCTCGTCAACTCGGCCCACCAGCAAAATAGACGGCCAGGCCCACAAAGGCAAATTCAAGGTCCTCGCCGAGCTCGTCCCAGGCCCAAATAAGCTCGTCATCAAAGCAGGCAAAGACGAGCTGCCCCTAATGCTCAACTACAAGCCCCAGACAAATCCCTACGTAGTCCGCGTCTTCCTCCTCACCGACAACACCGGCAACACCGAGTACCAGACCCCCATTAAAAACGACCCCCAGGACTACCGCGGCAACCTCGCCACGGCTATGAAACTCATGCAGACCTTCACCGCCGAGCGAATGTACGACCTCGGCTTCGGACGCGTTACCTTCAACCTCGAGCTCGACGAAGCCGGCCAAGTCATCGTCCGCACCCTCCAGGCCGAAGACGCAGCCGAGCACTACTATAAAATGACCGGCCTGGACCTATGGAATTATACGGACGATCTGATCCGCCGCAAGTGCCCCAACGAATTCGCCAAGAATCTCGTCATCCCCGCCTTCACACGATTCGACCCCAATACGAAGCAGCCCTGCGCCCACACCGCCCTCGGAGGCAGCCGGCTCGCCCTCTTCGGAGGAGCAAATCTATTCACTTGGCCCGGCACCATCGCAGAAGCCCAGACGGCCTTCACCGACACAACAACAATAGATACGGCCCGATTCTTCAGTGACTCAGTCGGACGCCACACCTTCTGGGCCGCCGCATCCACAACCATCGGCGCCGCACTCCACGAGCTGGGCCACACCTTCGACCTCCCGCATAGCCAGTCCCCGCAAGACATCATGACCCGCGGATTCGACCACTTCAACCGAGCCTTCACTTTTGTAGAACCCCCGCACGCCCAGCAAAAGAAACCTTATGAATTCAGCGATTCCCAGGTCGCCCAATGGGCGCCGCCAAGCGCAGCCTGGCTCAAGTTCAGCCGATGGTTCGCACTGGACGAAAAAGATTTCACCGGACAGGATAAGACCCTCGTAACCGCTGACCACGATCTCCGCACCATCCGAATCTCATCGCAAAACGGTATCGGCGCCGTAATCCTCGGCACAACAGAAATCGCCGCCGGATACGTACCCATCGACTACAACCAGCCTCCCCCGCAGGATATCGCCGTGTCCATGGCCGAATTCGGCAAATTCCTCACCGGCGAAAATCCTGCAATAAGAATTATTGACGCCCTCGGCTTTGCCAGAACAGTCCCCCTAAGAAGCTTAATGCACGCATCCTTCATCCGCGCCTGGCGATTCGCCTCCATCACCGCCCCATGGAACGACCAGGCATCATTTGTCCCCATCCACAAAGAAAAGCTCGAAGCAATAAGATTGTCCGCCGCCTCAAACGATATCGCAACCTCCCCAACCGCCTACGTCGATTTCCTCCCTCACTTCCCGAACGAGCAGCGACAAAATATCGTCGGCTACGTCGTCCGAACCTTCAATTCCCACAAGCCTCGTGACATAACAATCTTCACGGGCACTGACGATGCACTCCGCCTCTGGCTCAACGGCAAACTAATCACCCAAGTCCTCTCACTCCGAACCGCCGAAATAGACGCCGAATCCGCCGACGCCGCCTTGCTCAAAGGCAACAACACTATAATCGCTGAAGTCTCCCAAAAAACCGGAGGATGGGGCCTCTACTTGCGTATCGAAGACAAAGACGGCAACGACCTAATCATAACAGACGACGGCAGGATATCCGAAATCCCCGATACATCAAAATAAATTGTTCGCATCCGACAGCCTATTTAGCCTGCGGTTTTACCGCAGGTTTAGCGTAGAATATCACACTTATCCGGCTGGCAAAAAACAAACTACAACGTTACACTATTCTTATGGACATCAAGACCACGACCAAAGCTGATCGCATCAAATGGATGAAAACCGCCATTACCTTGCTCATACCCGCCCTCCTATGGATCATCCCGAGCAACGTAGCCTACCTGATTGCTCAGAATAGAGACGTCCTGCTCGACCGATACAGCCTCGGCCATCTTACTGTCGCCATCTTCCTAATCCCAATCGCCGCCGCGTCTCTCTACCTGACCTGGGTTAACGAAAAAAACGAAAGACAGCGACAATTCAAGGTCCTCGCAATAACCATCTCCATCCTCTTCACGCTCATTGTCACCGATACCGCCGCACGCATCATAATCCGCCCCAAGCGATACGTCGAAGAGGAAACCTACTTCCACCGCCCACCCAGCACCGTTCAAACCGGAACAGCCCGCGACGTCCCCGAAGAAGCCTTTCTTTACCCCAGAACCCCGCCCGGCTATCCCGATATCGAATACACCCTCACAACCGACAAAAGAGGCTTTCGTAACAAAACCGATCTTGAACGCTACGACATAGCAATACTCGGCGATTCTTTCGCGGAAGGATCCAGAGTGACGGACCAGGACGCCTGGCCCATCCTCCTCGCCGACAAGACCGCCCAGAAAATCTATAACCTCGGAATGTCCTCCGGCCACCCGGGTACATATCTCGAAACACTCAAAAAATTCGGCGCTGAACTATCCCCAAGAACCGTTATCTGCCTCCTCTACGAAGGAAACGATTTTAGAGACGACAACTACCGCAAAGAGAACAGTATCGGCCGGAACATCCAGGAATACTTCAAAAGATCGCCCGTCCGACGCGGCATCGAGCGTTTCTTGCTTCGATGCTTTGCCTCGAAGCCGCCGGCACCCGGCGCAGATAGCCCTGAAAACGCCGCCAAATCAGCCGACACCGCCGGAAACACCTTGGCTGCGGTCGCCTGGCTGCCGGTAGCAGTCCCCAAAGGGCCAAACGGCAAATACTACACCTTCAAGGTCAAAAGGCTCGTCGAGCATTTCGTCACCAGCGAAGAATTCCTCGAATCTGAAGGCGTAAAGAAAACCTTCGCAGCCTTGCGAGATATCAAAAGAATGTGCGGCGACAGAAAAATTCGCCTCATAATTGCCTACGCCCCAGACAAGCCGCATCTAATCGTCCCCCTGATCACCGGGATAGTCCCCCCCGAACAGCTCCGGGCATTCATGGAGCTAAAGCAGACAGAGCTTCCGCCAGCCGAGACACTCTACGAAACTCTCATCCCCCGTCTCGAAGTCCAGGAATCAGCCGTCCGCGAATTCTGCCGGGCCGAGTCTATCGAGTTTCTCAGTCTAACCCGGCCCCTGCGAAAAGCAATTGCACAAGGGAACCAGACCTACTTCACATACGACCAGCACTGGACACCACCCGGCCACATAATCGTCGCTGACACCATA
>JAFGTU010000327.1 GCA_016933985.1 Sedimentisphaerales bacterium
CAGACCATCTCCATTTGCAAGTGGCTGACTCACCTGTGACGGTTTATGGCAGAAATGTGGAGCGGTTGCCAGAGTCAGTCGGCTGCAATGAGTTCAACGTGGAAGAGTTTTGGCCAGAGCTTTCCGGTAACGAAGAGGCGATTTCTTTCGGTGTCGCAGGCGATGCCGTTAAGAACATCGGCGGCTGCGCGTTGGCGGTCAGGCAGCAGACCAATCATATCGACCCAGGCGGTTACGGCGCCGGTATCGGGCTGAATGACTGCGATTCGGTCTGTGAGCCAGATATTGGCATAGACCTTTCCGTTGATGTATTCAAGCTCATTTAGCCCCCCTACCCCCCTACCGTCCTGGTGGACCTGTGTCTGGGAAACGATGGCGAGTGTATTGGGGTCGAGAAAGCGGAGCGTGGCGGTGCCGTCGCTTGCTATGAGGTTTTTCCCGTTGTGTGTGAGGCCCCAGCCCTGTGCGGGATATGGAGACTCCTCCATCAATGCGAAGGTTTCCTTGTTGTAGACGAAGATGCGGTTGGATTTCCAGGTCAGGAGGTATATTCGCTGGCCGAGGAGAGTGATTCCCTCTGCGAAGATTTGGTCGGGCAGGCGAATTGACTGAAGAATTTCACCGGACTCGAGGTCAACTTTTCGCAGGGAGGATTGGCCGTATCCGCCCGTGCTTTCATACAAAAAGGCGTCATCGTAAACAAGGCCCTGGGTGAAGGCGGATGTATCGTGGGGGTAAGTGGCGATTATCTTGTAGCTGAGGGCAGGGGCGGCGTCGGATGAAGGCGAATCAGAACAGGATACAGCGAGAGCAACAGCAAGTATGAGCATTGTGAATAAGAAGCGGTTTGGTCGTGAAAGGCGATTGTCAAGCATAGAAAGCCGGATTAGACATTGAATCTGAAGTTTATGATGTCGCCGTCGTTGACGACGTATTCTTTTCCTTCGAGGCGGACTTTGCCGGCTGCTTTGATTTTTTTTTCGTCGCCCAGCTCTTTAAGGTCATCGAAGCTGATGGTTTCGGCTTTAATGAAGCCCCTTTTGATGTCGGTGTGGACTTTACCGGCGGCGTCGAGTGCGGTGGTGCCTTTTTTTATGGGCCAGGCGCGGAGCTCTCCTGAGACGACGGTGAGAAAGCTGATAAGTCCCAGGGCGAAATAACAGCTATTTACGAATTTGCCGGTTGCGGACCGGGTAATACCGAGGTCGGCCATGAACTCGGCTCTGCTTTCAGGGTCAAGCTGAACCAGCTCGCGTTCGAGTTTTGCAGAGATGGTGACGACCGGGGCGTCAGGGTCGACTATGTCGCTGAACTGGAAGGTGTCACTGAGCCGGTTTTCGGAGACGTTGACGGCGACGACAACGGGCTTGAGGGTGAGGAAACCGAGGGATTTGACTATTTGGCGCTGCTCGTCGGTTTCGACGGCGGCACTGATGGGCTTTTCAGATTCGATTGCATCCTGCAATTTTTTCTGCAACTCGAGTTCGGCTTTGTCATAGGTTTGACTTTTTGAGGGTTTTTTTGCGTCCTTTTCGAGGTGGCCGATGCGAGTGGTGACAAGCTGGAGGTCGGCCAGGAGCAGCTCGGTCATAAGCTCGGTCAGGTCCCTTGCGGGGTCCACGGCACCTCGATACGGAGGGACGGCGGGGTCTTCAAAGGCGCGGAGTACGAGGACGAGCAGGTCAACGGTTCTGATTTTTTCGATGAGGCGTGCTGCGGCGGCCCTGGCGTGTTCGTCGTGGAAAGTGAAGCCGGGCACATCGAGAGAGTCAATAGTGGCGTGGGTTATCTTTTTGGGCTTGTAAAGCTCTGCGAGAAAATCGAGACGCTCGTCGGGGACGGGGACGATTGCTTCTTCGATGGCCGTGGTGCCGATGGGGGCAGGCTCTTTGCCGCTTATCGCAGAGAAGAGCGTGCTTTTTCCGGATTCGAGCAGGCCAAGCATCGCGACTTTCAATTGTATCTCTCCCTATTTATAGATGGTGTCGCCGTAAGAATCATAGGCGACGACGACGGGAAAATCGACGACTTCGAGTTTTCTTACGGCTTCAGGGCCAAGGTCCTGATAGGCGATTACATCGGCGGCGACGATGTGTTTGCTGAGCAGCGCCCCAGCTCCGCCGATGGCGGCGAGATGAACGGCGGTGTGTTTTACAAGGGCCTGGCGAACCTTGTCGTTTCGATATCCCTTTGCAATCATTGCCTTTAAGCCATTGGCTACGAGTTTCGGGCTGAAAGGATCCATTCTCGATGCGGTGGTGGGGCCTGCGGCTCCGATTGGGCGTCCGAGCGGGGCGGGTGTGGGGCCGACAAAATAGAGGACCGCACCCTGCAGGGGGAACGGCAGGCGCTGCCTGCTGTCAATGGCCCGGCAGAGCAGTTTGTGGGCGATATCACGGGCGGTATAAATAGTGCCCGTTATAAGGACACGGTCGCCCGCGTTCAGCGAACGGATATCATCTTCGGTAAGGGGCGGCTTTAGCCGAGTTGCTTTTGTCATTGCAGCACCTATAGAAAACAAACACCATAAGTTTACAGGATTCGGCTTTCGATGCGAATTGAAAAATCGGACGACAGATTTGCTCGGAATGATGCTTGCGAACGATTAAGTGGTGGTATAATAGGAGAGCAATGGGCAAGTATGCAATATTTCTGGAATTAGCAGACCGGCGAGTAGTGCTTGTGGGCGGGGGAGCGGTCGCAACACGCAAGGCCCAATCGCTGCTGCAGGCAGGGGGACGTCTTGTGGTGGTGGCCGAGCACATTGGCGAGGCGCTTGAAAATCTCTGCCGCTCGTTCGGGGCAGAAATGATAAAGTCGAAGTATTCGAAGAGTTATTTAGCCGAGGCGGTCCTTGTAATAGCAGCGACGAACGATGCAAAGCTAAACAGAAGGATATACAAGGACTGTCAGGAATTAGAGGTTCTGTGCAACGTGGTTGACTGTCCGGAGCTGTGCGATTTTTTCGTGCCAGCGGTAGTGAAGCGCGGCAGTCTGCAGATAGCAATCGGCACAGAGGGGAGCTACCCGGCGTATGCGGGGCATGTGAGAAAGAAGTTAGAGGGGATGTTTACGGAACGTCACGGGGAGTTTGTCGCGGAATTGGAGGCAATCAGAGAGCGAGTTCTTGAGCGGGTGGGCGACGGGGGCAGCCGTAAGAGTATTTTAGGGGCGCTGGTTGACGATGAGTCATTTGAGTATTTCGCGTCAAACGGCGCGGCGGAATGGAGGAGCCGGGCGGAGAAACTCATCGAGGAAGCCGAGGCCGGGCAGAACTGAGGGGCTCAGGCCTTTATTTCGCCGATTCTGACTCTCAGGAACTTTTGGCGATGGCCGATGCGTCGTCTGCTGTTTTTTCGTCTGCGAAAGTGCATAGGGTAGAGTTTTTGGCCTTTGACGACGGCTTGCTCAGCGGTATCATCGAATGAGGCGGTGACTTTGGCTCCGTCGATATAAGGGGTACCGATTTTAACGTCTTTGCCGTCACTTATAAGCAGCACCTTGTCGATGTTGAGTTTTTTGGCGTCGGGGGCAATTTCGGTCAGCTCGATGTCGAGCTGGTCGCCTTGTGCTACTTTGTATTGTTTTCCACCCTGTTCAATTACTGCGTACATTGTGATAACTCCGTGGTACAGAATAGTCGGATATAGTCAGAAGTGCAGGATTGTATGATTCTCCGGGTGTGTTGTAAAGGGGACTGTGAGATATTTTTCTACCATCGGTGGCAAGGCGGAGCTAAAATCCGGCGGAAAAAGGGGCTCGCACATGCAAATAGGGATGATAGAAGACAGGATTGTTCGGCTGGAGGAGCTCTCAGCCAGCTATCTGGACCGGGGGATATATTTCGGGGACGGTATTTATGAGGTTATGCGGAGCTACGGGGGTAAGATATTTGCGATTGAGGAGCACCTTGAGCGGTTTGCGAACGGGCTGTCGGCAATCGGGATAGACGGAGTTGAGAGGAGTGAGGTTCGCCGGCGTGTGGAAAAGGCATTCGAGGCGGCGGGGATAGAAAATGCGAGGATATACTTTCATATTACGCGTGGCTCGGAGGTGCGAAGCCATTTGCCGCGGGCTGAGCTAAAGCCCAATTTCTTTTTGACGGTGACAGAACTTGGGGACGAGAGCCTCAGACCCAATGGTATCGCTGTATCAGTTTATCCTGATATACGGTGGAAGCGGTGCGACATAAAGTCGCTGAATTTATTGGCGAACGTTCTTGCGCGGATAGACGCTGAGAAGAAGGGCTGCGAGGAGGCGATTCTTGTTGATGATAACGGCTTCATAACGGAAGGTGCGGGGTCGAGCTTCTTTGCGGTGGTTCGTGGGCTGCTTCGCACGGCGCGACTGAGTGCGAATATTCTGCCTTCGGTGACGCGTGGTTACGTTCTAAAGGCGGCGAGGAAATCAGGCATAGAGACGGTGGAGCAATCGCTGAAGGTACAGGAGGCGAGGACGGCAGATGAGCTTTTTATTGCGGTAACGACGAAGGACATTGTGCCGGTGGTGAGATTCGACGATACGGCCATCGGCAACGGCAGGCCAGGCAAATACACAACACAACTTATTCAAGAGTTCAAAGCGTTTACGGCATAGCGTAGTTGAAATGCTTCGGCATATAACAAAAGTGTTAGAAGCAGCATCAGTATGCTTTATCGCTTTGCCTTTGACCTTGAGCTGCGAGGTTAAGGGACATTCTCCCAATACCTATGAGAGAGATTACCTGGTTGACTGGAAGCATGGATTCCAGGAAGACCTGGGAGAGGTGGAAGTCAACGGCAGGTGGGGATTCATCAACTCCACTGGTGAGCTTGTAATAAAGCCGAAGTTCAATGAGGTGGTCTATATAACGCTCCCCAAAAACTGGGCGCATAATTGAGGCGAATTAAGGTGGATTTGTCGCCTGGGACGATACAGAATCAGGAGACAGATTCATGAAGAACAAGAGACGCAGTCACGCGGCCCAATTTAAGGCAAAGGTTGCTTTTGAAGCAGCCAAAGGGGAAAAGACCATAGCGGAGCTGGCCAGTGAGTATGAGGTTCATCCGACCCAGATAACGCAATGGAGAAAGCAGCTGCTGGAGTTGTTGCCGGAGATATTTTCCCGTCGACGACAAGACGACCAGCAGCAGGAAAAACTGACGGCAGAATTATACCAGCAGATAGGCCAGTTAAAGGTAGAGCTTGACTGGCTCAAAAAAAAATCTGGCCTTGACGCTTGAGCAAAAGCGAAACGCCATAGAGCCGGCACACAAGAAGATACCGGTCTATCGCCAATGTGAGCTGCTGGGACTGAGCCGGAGCAGTTTGTATTATAAGCCCTGCGGCGGCACACAGTATAACGAGATGTTAATGAAGCTGATAGATGAACAATACATTGAGACGCCGTTTTACGGCATAGACAAGATGACCGAATTCCTGTGCCGTCAGGGTCACCACGTTAATCACAAACGCGTTCGGCGTTTGATGCGTCAGATGGGCTTAGAAGCGGTTTATCCGCGTCGCAAGCGTGGTTTGAGTATTCCCGACACCCAGCACAAAATCTATCCTTATCTGCTTCGAGATGTTCAGGTTAGCCGTGCCGATCAGGTTTGGTCGGCGGATATAACATATATCCGTATGTATCGCGGTTGGCTTTATCTGGTTGCCGTGATGGACTGGTTCAGCCGGTATGTGCTGAGCTGGGAAGTATCGATAACACTGGAATCCGAATTTTGCGTTACTGCGTTAAACAGGGCATTAGGTCTTGGCAGGCCTGAAATCTTCAATACGGACCAGGGCAGCCAGTTCACCAGTGATGATTTTACAAAGGTATTGCTGGAAGCAGGTGTTCAAATCAGTATGGACGGCAAAGGCCGGGTGTTTGACAATATTTTTGTCGAGCGATTGTGGCGAACGGTAAAAGTTGAGGAGGTTTATCTGCGGGACTACCAGACGGTGGCCGAGGCGAGGTATGGTCTTGCCCGGTATTTTGAGTTTTATAATAATCGGCGGTTTCACCAGGCATTGGGGTATCGCACCCCCGCCGAGGTATACGGCGTAGCAGTTGGTACTCCGGTCGCCCTTCGGGCTCCCTTCGTCCCAACTGCTGTAACAAACGGCGGTGAATCCATCTTAAATACGCCTGTTTTTTTGTCTTGACCATGGGTAGGGGTATACTATCCATTCCGCGAAGGCGTCGCTGTGGTAAGAAGCGGGGCAATAATAGACTCTGCGAAAGCTGAGTCATTCGGTCGTTTAGCGAGGAAGGTTGCCTACATTGATAAGTAGGGTAGAAGTATCTGGAATTCGGGTCGGTGGCGGCGGGTCAGGCCAGCAGGCGACAGAGCTGCTCTGCGCCAAGCCGAGAAGGAGCAAGGCGCTCAGAACGCCCCGAAGCAATGCCAGCCGATTGACTTTCTATAATACTATCCCAAAAAGGGCTTGGCCGCTACTGATGCTGCGGTTCGACCTCAACAAGCTCATTGTCGCGGAAGATGTATTGCTTGTCCACCGTTCTATCTATGAACCTATCACCGTCTTGGAGACCCAAGTTCTTATAGGTGAATGTTTCCGCCGGAATAGAATGGTTTATTTGCGAATCTTCGAAAACCATCTTTTTACTGAAGCTAAGCCCATTATTCTCTCCCATATAATTTTCATGAGTAGTTTCTTTTGGAAGATAAATACCTTGCACTAGGAGATAATCCCACGTTACTCTCTGCAAAATTGTTCCTTCAACATTAGTTGCTTCAAACAGAGTAATATTAAGACCCTTATCACCGGAGAAGAGCATTGTAGTAAAAACAATACCATCTGCCATTTTGCCTGGTATCGTAATTCGGTGGTCAATAACACTCCCGTTTTTATGTTCTTCGACCTTCAGACTATGCCCATCGACTTTCCACTCGTCGTTTTCCTCGATATGTTCCAACACGTGATGTAACATCCTGCAAACAGGTTGCCCAGCATTAAAACTTTCCCTCGGGTCAAAAACTGCTGGTGTCTGGCAGCCAGAACAACCTTTAAGATTTTCCTTCACGGCCTGACGACGTGTAACAACACCATCACGCATTCTATCTGCTCGAGATTTGACATAATATTCCTTTGTCAAGACTGCTCTTGTTTCGGCAGGAACCCCTTTTGTTCCTAGGTCTCTTCCTGTATCTAAGTCGATGTATTTAATTGGCTTATCAGCATAGTTGTGGGCATATATGCGTTCTTTTTCTGCGTCCAAGCAAAACTTGATTATTGTCTCGGCAGAATTCATTATGGCTCGTGGGGGTTCTCCGACATTATCAGTGCTTGATCTAAACACTTTTTCCGCAGGTTCCCCTTCGTAGATGTAAATTAATTCTGATGTCACCTCACCCTCCCATGTTTTTATTTGCTTATAGTTATCTTGGGCTGCATCCCTTAACACATTTAGAATTCTCGGAATTTCATTAATATCTACCGGATGAAACCTGCCAAGAGTTTGATTCAATTGTTCTTCTGCCTCGACAAGGCCGCATGAAGCGCATAAAATGGCGGCAAAAATGGTTGTTACACTATCTATTATCCTTGCATTCATAATTCAACTCGCTTTCAAAACATCTGTTCAGAACACACACATCATTTTTTAACCAACGGATTCCTATTCAGTCACCAATATCCACAGGCATGATGGATTACATAAACGTCTTCTCCTTCGAAACTCGCATCTTTTTTGCATGGGATACAATACCAATATTCACCGCCCGGTTGACATGCTACTCCTCCAGGTGCGCCTTCCTCCGAGCCACAAACACCAAATATCAAAGGCTCTTCTCTGCACTTGTATTCCGTGTAGCAAAGAACGTCGTCCTGTCGTGCACACTCACCCGGGCATCCACCTGTACAACCATGATTTATATTTCCCGTATATTCTCTGAACGTGACATCCATACAGTGAGGTCCAAGGATTCCTCCTGCACATCCAGGGCATGGGTAATCGTCACCATTATCAACATCACAATGACCCGTTGGCTCTGTATCAACACACTCATCATGGCAAAGATGGTCTGCGAGGCAACACCATTGGTCATAAGAACAACAGGTTCCATAACAACAGTGTTTATTAGGGTCGCCGCCACAGATTCGGCAGGCGCCGCTACAGCAGGGACTACAGGTCTCACATTCACCATCAACGCACTCTTCACATGAGTCGCAGTCCCCGTCGTCCTCGCA
>JAFGTU010000328.1 GCA_016933985.1 Sedimentisphaerales bacterium
CTCGGCGGCTCCGCCCCCTTTGTCACGGGAGCCGCAATAAATTGCAGCTCCCGCGCCCAAGGGGGTGCGGCTCATCTCGCACCCGTTGGGGCAAAGGGATGGGAAAATGATTCAATCACTTGATGAACTGCTCGCCGCCGCAAAAGATCGCTTGTTGCTTGAACACCGGACTGGCAACGTCGAACTGAAGCGGTCTTGGGATCAGGAGAACGGCAAGAAGATATCTGCCTTCGCGAACCGCTTAGGAGCGGCCGTCCAGTGGATGTGTATCGGGATTGCGGACGATGGTTCTCTATGCGGCAGAACCGAGTCATGGGCCAAGAGCACGGAAGAGGCTGTTTCCCAACACCTAAACCAGTACCTTGACCCACAGACAACATGTGAGGCTATATCGTGTCATGCCGTCAACGGCCAGTGGGTAGTAGCGATTAAATTCCGTTCGCCCGGAAGTGTTGTGTACTGGAACAATGTTGCATACAAGGCCGCCGGCACTACAATAGTGAGCATGACTCCAGAGGAGATCATGCAATTGACAATTGCCCTTCCGGGCCTCACTGACTATTCCGCCCAGCGGTGGGCCGGCGTTTCCGACGACAGGAAGGTGACAGAATATATCAATTGTGTTGCGCATCGGCGCAGTGGTACCACGCTGGAGTCGATTGCTGGCCTTCAGCCCAGCGAGGCACTCGAAAGAATAGGCATCAGAGGCACCAACAGCGAGAGGGTCCTTTTCGGGGACATACACTACCGCGTCGTGAAGTATGACCGCGGAGGTAATCCTCTATCGAACGAGACATTTACAGGGTTGCACGATCTCATTTCCTCCCGCTTTCACCAGGAAGTTCAAGACTGGTCGCGCAATGCCCTAGGAATCCGGTCTCAACCCTATCCAGAGCGGGCGCTGAAAGAAGGTCTTGCGAACGCGATCGCACACGCGGCTTATTTCGAGGCTGACGGTGATATTATCGTTGAAGTGTTTCCAGACCGTCTTTGCATCAGTAACCTTTGTCAGAAAGAATCTGGCTACTTTGCAAATAAGTGGTTTTCACGGGCTCACAAGACAATGAACCGTCTTCTCATGGAGGCACTACGCCTTGCCGGTAGCGTTGACGAGCTCGGCCGTGGCAAGACACTTATATTTTCGGATGCACTTCGTTCCGGAAAAAGACCGCCCGAGGTGTTCCTGGAGCGCGGTCGACGCTATGATCGCTGGCGCCTCATCATTCATGGAGGCGAGCGCGATAACGTGCAGTTGCGCGTGTTTGAACGACTGCGCCAAATCTATCCTGATGAGCACAAGGCGCTCATCGCGCACGCCCTAGTACTCTGGCGCGGACAGACCGTGTCTCAGATTCGGCAATATGTGGATGGTGAATCATCGAGAGCGTTTGCGGAAGTCCTCGCTGACTTGAGGGGACCGATTTTTTACTATCAAAAGCGTGATCAGATAGTCTTACGCCGATGGGTCACTGTTTTGCTCGGCGAGGGAAAAGACTCAAAGAAACTCTCGCCCGCCGAGGAGGAAGACTTGTTTGAGTTCCTGAGGAAGCTCCACACAGAGTATCATAGAGGATACATCACCTCGAAGGAATTACGCGAGGCTGCGGGCATGGGACACAGCCAGTCAGAAATCGTTCTCGGGTCGCAGATATTTAGAAAGTGGGCAGAAGAAGGCAAGGTGGCGAAGGTTAAAAAGGGGGTCTACAGGTTCGTTCAACCACTGACATCACTGGCCAGGGAGGACCTCTTCGAGTTCATCTTGAACGAACTCAGCAAAGGCCCTGAACCGGGCCGAAATGCCCAACAAACGGTCCGAAGCGACTCCGGAACCCGCGCCGCAGACGGCACGGCTTCCGGATTGCCTCAACCGTAGCGTTGAGGCTCAAGGATGCATACATGAATGATCTGGAATCAAAATCACTACTTAATCTCATTTATGCAGGTGAAACGGATACTCTCGAACTCAAGACAGTGATCCGTGAACCCCAGCTTCTGGCTCGCCTTATCGGTTCATTTGCCAACGGCCATGGTGGTAAGATTATCGTTGGTGTAAAAGAGCCGGCTGAAATCGTCGGGGTTGATGAAGAGCGTATTAAGAGGCTTTTTGAGATAGCGTCTCAACGGCTTATGCCGCAAATACAAGCAACGCTCTCGTTCCATGAGATAGAGGGCAAAAAAGTTGCTATTATTGACATACCACGCTCAGGCCTCGTAGTTCTGGCGGATGGGAGCGCCTTTGTCCGTAGCGGCACCATGACCCAACCAATGGCCTGGACGCAGATACGGGACAAGCTACCGGAAAGACCAGATACAAAGACTATAGAAGCGCTTGCGCATTCAATCGAGAAACAGACGAAACTCATCGAAGAACTAAGGGGAGATATACGTACCGGCAATAGTTGGAAGAACAAATGGAAAGATTACCTGATTTCGGGGGTTGTAGGTGCCATCCTTGGTGCAATAGCAACCCTCTTGATGGGTTAATACGCCCCAACAAGGCTTTTGCAGCGGAGCGCAAAAAAGCCCGCGCCCGCTGAAAAGCCACGTTATGATGCTCAGGAGGCATTTTCCAGCGCGTCCTCTTGACGTGTCGTAATAGCTAAGGAAGGATACGACAATGCCGGCGGGAAGTACGCACTCACGCACGTTGTTTCACTTTACGAGCCAAGCGGGCTTGATAGGGATCCTTGAGTCCAACTTCCGCTCCAGCTTTTCTCGTGAGCGAATGAGCGTCAGTGGGGCTGCGCCCTGGGACTACTGGGTCCCTATGGTCTGCTTCTGTGACATACCTCTGCACCTGATCGGCGACCACATCAGCCACTACGGCCAGTATGGTCTTGGTCTATCACGGGAATGGGCAATCCGGAGCAAGCTAAATCCAGTAACCTACTACCAACCTAATTCTGCATTCTTCGAGCAGTTCAGCACTATGATGAGCCTCCAGCATACCGACTACTCTGGGCTTGCTTCCCAGAATGTATTGATTGAGTCGACGCGAGACATCTATCTGAAAAGCAGATACCTATTGCAGTACTACAAACCTTGGCTCGGGCACGACTTCAAGACCAACTCAGAGAGGCGCTTCTACGACGAACGAGAATGGAGATACGTCCCACTTTCCGAGGGAACGATTGATGCGATATACGGGGCAACCGCCGACTTTGAGGCACAGCGCGACGAATACTTCAACAAGCTGCATTCTCCTTACCTTGTGTTTGAACCAAAGGACATCAGCTGCGTTGTGCTTCGGGATGAGTCCGAGAGATATGATACTGTGCAACGACTCAGGAACCTCAAAAAGAAGTACAGCATGCAGGATGTCGAGACGCTGGTCTCCAAGATCATTACCGTAGAGCAGATTGAAGCTGATATTTAGGTGGCGGGAGCATCATAACAAATCGTTGAAGCCGCCCCTAAGATGCAAGGCCGAAATGTTAGTGCGGTCTGAAGATCGGTGTGTATGTGGCTTCGGTACGGCGGGGCGGCTTAACTCTATGTTCGTGCCGCCTGCGGCGGCCCGAACAGGTGCGAGCTGAACCATTGATCGATTCTCGCCGCAGGCGGCTCGAACCATCAATGGAGCCGCACCCGTTGGCGGTGATAACATATGAAAATAAGAAAAGCATCCAATTCTGATAAGGGAAATATTTCGAGATTACATATTGCGTCAATCAGGAAACTGTGCGGCAGCTACTATACTCAGCAGCAGTTAAACGCCTGGACCAGTGTTCTTGCTCCCTCAGTTTACGATCAAGCTTTGAACGAAAAACTTTTTTTAGTTGCAGAAGATTCGCAAAAGGATTTGTTGGGGATAGGTATTTTAGATGTTGAAAACACAGAAGTAAGCGCAATTTATATTCATCCTGATGCCGTCGGAAAGGGGGTTGGATCGAAACTTCTTAACGAGCTTGAGAA
>JAFGTU010000329.1 GCA_016933985.1 Sedimentisphaerales bacterium
GTCTGGTTCGAGTCGGGGTGTAGCTGGTACTCGGTCTGCGAGCGGGAGGCGGGCTGGCCGATTCCGGTCGATTTGTATCTGGAAGGTTCGGATCAGCACCGGGGGTGGTTCCAGTTGTCGCTGCTGCCCGCGCTCGGGGCGAGGGGACGGGCGCCTTTTAAGAGCGTTCTGACGCATGGCTTCACCGTCGATGAGCAGGGCAGAAAGCAGTCGAAGTCGCTGGGTAACTACGTCAATGCCCAGGATGAGGTGGCCAAGTACGGGGCGGATGTTCTGCGGTTGTGGGTGGCGAGCGTGAATTATCAGGAGGATGTTCGCTGCAACGATGAGATCATCGGGCGGACGCAGGATGCCTATCGCAAGATTCGCAATACGCTGCGGTATCTGCTCGGCAATATCGACGACTTCGATGCGGATAGTCATGGTGTGGCGTACGATGAGATGTTCGAGATCGATAAGTGGGCCGTGCGGGAATTGCAGAAGCTGATTGCAGATGTCACCGAGGCATACGAGAACTTCGCTTTCCATCGCGTCTATTCGCTGATTTACAATTTCTGCACTGTGCAGATGAGCAGCATTTATATGGACGTGCTCAAGGACCGGATGTATTGCGATGCGGCGGACAGCAAGTCGCGGCGAAGCGCACAGACGGCGATGCGGCAGATTTGCGATGCGTTGGTGCGGATGCTGGCGCCGATCTTGGTGCATACGGTCGAGGAGGCGTGGGCGGCAATGCAGAAGACAGAAGACAGAAGACAGAAGACAGAAGATGGACGATGGACGATGGACGATGCTGGGAGCGTGCATTTGGCTGGGATGCCCGGGGTGGATCAGGCGATTAGTTTGGATACGGAGGGTGCGAGCTGGGATAAGCTGTTGGGGCTGCGAGATGAAGTGCTGCGGGTGCTTGAAGGGCTTCGGCGGGACAAAATCATCGCAAGCAACCAGGAGGCCAGCGTTACTATCAACTGCGATAACGAGACCGCTGAGCTCTTGAATGAGTTCGAATTGGAGCAGTTCGCGGCTTTGTGTATCGTCAGCGAGGTCAAGTTACAGCCGAGCACCGATGGGACGAGCGTCGCGGCACATAAGAGCGAGCACAAGAAGTGCCAGCGGTGCTGGAACTACTGGCCGAGCGTCGCCAGTAACAGCGAACATCCCGATTTGTGCGAGCGGTGTGTGAGTGTAGTGGGGCCACAAAGGCAGTAAGGGAAGAAGAAGGTCTGCACAGAGAACACCGAGAAGTAATCAATAGTAGATAGTCGATAATCAACCGGAGCGGGTGGGGAAATCTTTTTTGGCGAGTATGTGCAGGTGGGTTTTTTCGTCGGTGGGGAGGGAGTTGAAGAGGTCAAATGCGTTGTCGGAGAGACGGTCGGGACTTTCGGCTAAGAGGACGAGGCGGAATCTGTTAAATCCTGCGTTATCCCTGTCCTCTATTCCGGCTGAGACCAATAGCGGGAGAATAGAAGCGACCGAATCGAATCGGTCTATGTCAAGCACGAAGATCAGGAGTCTGCCGCCGATGTTTATGCGATAGTCCAGTGTGATGCCGCCGGGCAGAGCGAATTTGGCCCGGCAGTCAATCCGCTCGAAGACCTCGTCGGGGCAAGTGCAGCCTAAGGTGTTCCTGACGAATTGCTCGATATCGTTCTTTCGCAGCATGACAGTAGGAATCGGTTACTTTGACTGGTTCTTTGCGACGGTGGCGATTCTCTGGCCGAGGTTGCGGGCGGCATCCTGCTCGGCTTCGCTTATTCCGGGGTCCAGCGGGCCTGTTACGGCTGCGGCGCCCGGCTCGCCCCATATACTGCCGGTGTTGCCGGTGCGGGAGTAGTAGGCTACCAGTATTCGGACGGGGGTTTGTAGGAAGCGTATGCAGACGGGGCTTGCGACGGCGACTTTACTGCCGGCAGGTTCGAGCGCTCCGGTTTCCAGGTCGATTCGGAAGACTACTACGCTGTCGCCATCCTGGTTGGCGACGAGGCAGAATCGGCCTGTCGGGTCTATATTGAAATTTCTGGGGGTTTTGATATCTGCGGTTTCATGCTCGACGAAGGTTAGTTTCCCGCTGCTTTGATCGGTTCTATACACAGCGATGCTGTCGTGTCCTCGGTTTGAGCCGTAGAGAAAGGCGCCAGTTGGGTGGATACGGAGTTCGGCGCAGGTATTTGAGCCGTTAAATCTTTCCGGCAGGGTGGTGATAGTCTGGATTTCCTTTAGAGCGCCGGTGGCGGGGTCGTAGTCGAAGGCGGTTATGGTGCAATCAAGCTCGTTGATTACGTAGGCGCGCCTGCCGTCGGGAGCGAAGACGAAATGGCGTGGGCCTGCGCCGGGCCGGAGGTCGGCGGAGGGCGGATGGGCGGGCGTGATAGTTCCCTTTTCGGCGTCGAGGGCATAGATCATTATCTTGTCGATTCCGAGGTCCGCGACGTAGGCGAAGCGGTTATCGGGGCTTACGTTTATCGAATGTGCGTGAGGGCCTTTTTGGCGGCTCTGGTTGATACTTGAGCCCTGGTGCTGGGTGAAGCCGGTCGGCTCGGCCAGTGAGCCGTCGGATTTGATCGGGATTACCGCTGCGCTTCCGCTGCCGTAGTTGGCGACGAGGACGTTCTTGCCGGCACGGTCGATACTGACGTGGCAGGGGCCGGCGCCGCGCGAGGCCTGCCGGTTCAGCAGCTTCAGGCTGCGGGAAGCAGGGTCGATTGCAAAGGCGGTGACTGTGCCTGAGTCTCCGGTTTCACTGACGGCGTAGAGGAATTTGCCGTTGGGGTGGATTTCGATGAATGAGGGGCTGGCAACCTCGGCTGCAAGGACCGGGGCGGAAAGTCGGCCTGTCTCCAGATCGAGCGTGCTGCGGTAAATGCCCTTGCTGCCATTATTTGGGCGGGTGTACGTGCCGAAATAGACCGGAAGGGATTCGGCGGAGACCGTCGCAATGAATGAAAACGTTATGATGATAAAGAGTGTTCTGCGCATGTGAAAGACCTCGTTTAACACGTCATTCAGCATAATCCAAGTTTTTGGAGCAGGCCGGCTACTCAACGGATGCCAGCCAGCCGGCGGTAAGCTCCTGCAAGTCGGAGCAGTCCACTTGCTGGTCGCACGTCAGGTCCGCGCCCCCGCACAGGCCGCAACCATTTTGACGCCAGTGCGCCGCCATTTCGGCAAAGTCGGCCAAATCGATGTCGCTGCCGCCGTTCAGGTTGCCGGGCCTGAATGGCGTCAGATAGGTTTGGCAGCCCAGCCTGCCGTCTCCGCCGGCGGGGACGGGATCGGTATGAGACAGTGCGTCGGCGTTATCGTCATATTGAGGGATTTCGTCGTAATAGTCATGGCCGGCCGAGTAATTGAACGCCTCTAACATGCTGATATGACCGTTTGAGTTCGTATCGGCATTGACTGAAGTACCGTATTCATTTTTCCCGTGCAAGGCGGCAATGAAGTTACGGAAGAATGCGTCGCCCCAGGAAACGGCCTCCTCTATAGTCGCCGTGCAAATGACCCGTCCCGGCGCCGAAAGGTCGTCGACAAGGCCGCCCGAAAAGCAAGGCAAAGCAGCGACGGTAATCCTTGCGACCGACAATTGGTCCATGAGGTCGGCCAGCTCGTCGTCGTAGATTACGCCCGCGGCAAGATATATGGATTCGTCTATGCTGATGATATCGTTTGTGTCGCCGTCGCGGTTGACATCGAGCCAGTCATAGAGGCCCTGGCCGTCCTCATCCCGTCCGTCGACGTGCGGCTCTACGCCTGCGTAGGCGAGATCGATGCAGATTTTGCCTGCAAATCCTTCGTCGAAAAGCTTGATGGGATAACCGCCTTCCGGGAGCACGCAGGGGATATTATTATAGTTATCCTCCATCTTGTCGATGGGACCCCAGTCGTCTTCGTCGAATTCGCCTGTCGTATTATTATAGGGCTGGCGTCCGTCACCGTCAAAATCGAAGGTCTCGCCGGCAGTCGTATCAACATAGCCATTGCGATCCGTGTCGCCCAGAAGGTAATCGACCAGCCTTTCGATGTAGATATCGTCATCCGAAACTGATCCTCCGGATTGCTCGACATAAACGTCATCGAGATACGAGACAAACTTGTTGCGGTAGTACTCCGTCCCCTTGGTCGAATTATACTGCCTTCGGACGGCCCAGACGTTCATCCCGTGGTTGCGGCGGTAGTCGCCGCCTGTAAAGAGACTTCGCA
>JAFGTU010000330.1 GCA_016933985.1 Sedimentisphaerales bacterium
CTCGTCGCCGTTGATTGGCCCTTGCCCGTATTTGGGAAAGATAATTGCGCTGTGCGGGCAGGCCTTTGCACACGCAGGGCAGTTGGTCTTGCAGTTGGCCGGATTGCGAACCTCGACTCTGTCACCATCGCAAAGCTGATAGACGCCGAAAAGGCAGAACCCATAACATTGCTTGCAGTTCTGACAGCGCTCGTAGTCGATCACGGGGAACCAGGGAATCCAGTCGCCGCTCTTTTCCAATTGGACTTCTTTAATAACTTCCCCGCCCCGCGCCTCGGTGTGCAGAAATGAGACGACATCTTCGGGTCCACAGGTCCGCATATTGACGAACTCGACGCCTTCGTCTGGCAGCGGCGCACCGCCGGCTGCAAAAAGCCATTTAACCGCACGCGGATAGCAGGCAAAGATTCTCAGCGAATCGGCCTTCGCCCAGTCCTTGAGCCTGGGGTCGCCCTCGGCGCACAACCGGCACAGATCCGGCACGGCCTCGAATTCCTCGCCGCCGGCCTGAATCGCAGCCAGCGCCTTGGACTTCACTTCCGGACGAACCAGATCGTAGTACGCACAATCGCAATAGATTGTCAGGGCTTTTGACGCCACTCCTGCTATTCCTATCTTATTGAAACAGGATCGAATGGTGTACAGTCTGTGAGTTCATCATAACGAGATTAAGCAGATAGGCAAGCAATCTTCCGGCCAACCAAGCCCTCAAGCGCCGGGCGCGACGGTGGATAAGTTGGCCCGGGCCAATCTTGACTGATACTACGGCTTCATCATCTCCGCTACTGTTCAACGATTACCTGCACCTTTTGGATATCGTTCTTTCCCGATTTGAGAAACGGTCGTGGCATCGGCTGGGCTATCCCGTTTTCGTCAACGGTCCGGCAGCGAAGGTCGTACTGACCCGGCTTATCGATCTTCAGCAGCGCCGCCCAATACGCAACGGTATAGCGCATAGGCCAGCGATAGGGTCTGCCTGTCTTCGGATCGATCTGGCCGGGTATCGATGGCAGCTTACCATCCGGCAGCCCGCCGCCCCAATGCGTCGGTGCAGGCAGTATATCGGCATCTTGCCAGGCGGCCCTGATGAAATAGGGGTCGTCTTCAGAGGCAGGCGTATCTTTCCGGCACACCAAGTACTGCACCTTGCTCAAGCCCCCCATCCCAACCTGCGCGACGCCGGTGATCGGTGCGGGCTTGCCGGCCTGGATCTTTTTCGGTGTTTCGATGAAGCGGGCGCACGTCTTTATTTGGCTCACTGTGTCGTTGTTCCAGGTTGCGTAGGTATCGTTGGCCTTGTAGTCGTTAGTCAGAACGATGCGCTGAAGCCACTTGACTGACTTGTTGCCGTACTGACCGGGCACGAGCATGCGCACGGGCCCGCCCCGCTTGCTCGTGAGCCATTCGCCGTTGAGCTTGTAGCAGAGTATCACCGGGTATTCCCCCGGCGGCTCTTCGAGCACCCGTCCTATCGGCAGCGAACTCTGGAATCTCTGTTTCGGATCGTCGTTATGATAGCCGTAATAGTACACCCGCCGCACGTTCTCTTGCGGACGAGCTAGCCAGATCACGTCTTTTAGAGGCACGCCCTCCCATAGGCCCATACCGAGGGGCATGTTGCCGTTGGTGCAGGTCAGGACGGTCATGAAGCGTACGGCCTTTGTCTCGGCGAGTTTCATCAAGCCCTCCCAGTCAAGTGCCGTACCGGCCTCTCTTGTGAGCGGATTATCGAGTTTCGAGTTGCTCTCGGAATCCGCCACGACCTCAAGCCGCCATGTCTCACGCATGAGTCCGACCTCTCGCTTCTTTTCAGGCGCGAGCTGGTCCGGCGGCGGATCGCCGCGACCGTAAGTGATGAAGTCATTCGCCATAGTCAGGTACTGCAAATGTGAAATGGCTTCTTTCAGGAGAGCCTGGCCCTCGTCTGCCCCTGCCTGCAACGCGCCAATGCCTGCCGGAATTACCAGAGCTGCACCAAGCGCATACAAATATCGGTGGCTACGTCTCCTGTTCGGCTCTGCTGCTTGTTTTGTCTGTTTCATAAATCGCACGCATTTCTCATATAAGTTCATGAACGCTGCTTCTGTACGGTAGGACCTTCATAATAGCATAATATGTGGTTGGTTTCAACTACGATTGACTGCGATCAGCCCGATAGCACGGCGTCAACGAGTCTGCTTTGCGACCTGACCGACGGCTTGCGGGCAAAGGTCTTCGGGCTGTTTGCCAGAATCGTCACCTGCCGCCCGATAGGTCCGTAAAGGCAAGGGTCTGTCGGGCCAAAAAGTGCGAATGTTCGGATCCCCAACCCTGCGGCCAGATGGGTTATCCCACTGTCGTTTCCGACAAAGGCGTCCGCAGAGATCAAGAGCCCCAAAACCTCCGTCAAGGATAGGCCGCTAAAGCACGGTGCGGCGCTGCCCATCTTTTGAAGCTCGGCCTTGTTGTATCTATCCGACTCTGCCGGTCCCAATAGCAGCAGCACCTGCAAACCGTCCGATTTAAGCCTTTGTGCCGCTGCCAGGAAGTTGTCCAAGTGCCAGCACTTCTTCGCTCCGCCGCTGCCCGGGTGGATGACAATCGGCCGTTGGTCCGGATCGAATCCCGCCTCGACGAGCAGTTCCCTGCCTTTGGCTGTGTCCGCGCCGGTCGCCGTAATAAGAGAATCGGGGTGCCGAGCCTGTTCGGGCGCCGCCGATAAGCCGGCCTGGGCGATGCATTGCTGTATGTAAAACTCGGTCACGTGCCCTGCGAAGCTCTTCGGCGGCTTCAGGGCCAGCGTCATAACCTCCGCGCTGCCGCTGCAGTTGGCCGTGTATATCAGGTTATGCTCGAAGTCGCTGTTCGGCTCGCCGAGAAACGTTGCGATCCAGGCGTACCCGCAAAAGGCGCTTATCAACGGGTCGCGGTCGGCCAGGTCGAACTGCTTCCTGTCTGCGAACAGGCGGTGCATATCCACCGAATCTATCGAGCTGATCCCGTCAATGCAGCTCCTGCCCGGCAGAAATTCGATATACTCGCTGTGGCCCAACATATCGACGCCGCCCAATCCCAGCGCCTCTTTCATAAACCCCGCCAAAGGCAGCGTCAGGACGCAATCGCCTATTGCGCCGGGCTGTATTATCAGCCCTCTCTGCGCCTTGCGAGCGGCCTCAGCGCCCTCTTCCCGCAGCAACTCCAGGATATCATCATGTTTCTTCTGCCTGACCACAAGCCCAGTATAGCAGCAACGACGGGCTCAATCAACCCAAAACGCCGCCTCTACGGGTAAGCATGGAGTGCGATTCCGATGGGAATAGCATCACAAAAAATCACCTATGACCATAGAGACTCCCATACCGGCTCCGCCTCAGTCAGGCCAAATCCTTACTTCAAATTTCGAGATTCGAGTTTGTACGTTGATCTCTGCTTGTCCACCGGCCGAAGGCTCGATATACTCTATACAGAGGAGAAAAGCGGACTTTTGCAAATACCACGATTTTCTTGTGTTTATGGCCACATTGGGTGCCGGATTTTTTTGGGAAAATCCTTGCAATTGCCCAGCAGTGGTGCAATTATAGGACTTGTGCTATACGGTATTGCCTCAGGGAAAAGTTGAAAGGCGTACAGAAAGGCAGTTTATGAAGTTAAATGGAAAATCTCGGTTAATATTGATTTTGATGTTCTGCGGTCGGGTTTTTGCTGCGGGTGGAAATTTTGGGGGCGGCAACGGGTCCGTGTCGAGTCCGTTTCTCATTGAAGATGCGGCGGATTTGCTTGCAGTCAATAATCATGAATCAGCGGCCTATATCCTTGGGGCGGATATAGACCTGGCTGCTTACAACTTTACCCGTGCTCCTATTACTAGGCTATTAAGAGGATCTTTTGAAGGTAACGGCCATGTTATCAGAAACCTAAAGATAAGCGGCGATTCTTATGTAGGTTTATTTGATGGTTTGATGCTTAGTAATGTGACAAACCTTGGTCTGATCGACGCCGATATTACCGGAAGAAGCAATGTCGGTATTCTTGC
>JAFGTU010000331.1 GCA_016933985.1 Sedimentisphaerales bacterium
TTCATTTTTCTCTCGGCAGCGGACCCAGTTATCCATCAGGACGGCGAAGTCGGCACCGTCCACGATTCCATCGCTGTTGAGATCGTACCAAAAGATGCTGTCGTCTTCGGCCGGCGCGCCAGCGTTCCAGGCGAGTGCGTAATGCTGGTTGACGGCGGCGAGGGCGGGGTTGTTCAGGTCGTTGATTAACAGGACAATCTCGTAGTCGGTGTAGTTAGCGTCGGCTTGGCAGTAAATGTGCTCGACGTTGTCGAGGGGACTGTCGGAATAGTCGAGGAGATAATCGCTGTCGGGGTCATTGGCATCGACGGCCCAGAGCTCGAGGCGGAGGTCGGCGTCGTTCTCGGTGAGGGCGGCAAATGGATAAGAATCGGCGTAATGGTTATTCCAGACGGCTGTGGCGGTAATTCGTTTTCCGGCCGGCTCGGGCAAAGTGATTCGGTACACCTGGTACGGTTGAGCGTCGGCTCGCAGGGTGTTCTTATCCCAGCCGAGGGCAGGCGCGTTACCGGGGCTGGCGACGCCTGCGCTTAACTGGTCGCAAGCTGCTTTGGCATTGACCATGCCGGCCCCCTGCGTATAGTCGAGGGGCGTGGAGTGGTCGTCATCGGCGGTGAGCAGGCCCTTGTGCCAGTAGGGCAGCTTGGTGGCGGAATTCAAGAGGACGGCCTTGATAACACAGTTCTGCGCGTTTCCCGATATGGCCGGTTCAAGGGCGGGTTCGAGCCTGGCCTTCTGTATGAGCAGGCCGACGGTTCCGGCGACGACGGGCGTTGCGAAACTGGAGAAGTCACCTGCGGCAGTGTATCCGTTAGGGTCGTTGGCTTCGGCGACGAGACAGTTGCCGGGGGCGACTATGTCGGGCTTGCATCGTCCGCTTCCGGTGGGTCCAAAGCTGGAGTGTTCGGGGCTGGCAAGGGCGAAGTTGGCCAGCTTCGCGGCGATGTCGTGCGCATCGACCGAATCGACAACGCCGACGCCAATGACGTTTGCGCCCGCGGCGGGATATAAGGGCGGGTCGAGGGCGTCGGCACCGTTGCCGATGCCTGCGACGAATATGAGGCCCTTGTGCTCGACGAGCGCTTCGATGCCCCTTGTCCACCACCATTCGAATTCATCTCCGAAACTGGCGGAAATGACTTTGGCAGGGGGGGCGATCTGTGGGATAACGTTGCTGCTGATGAAGTAATCGAATTGATAAACGGCTGCGATGGCGTCGGGGGTGACGCCTTCATAGTTGAATCGGCCGAGACCGGGGGCGGAGGCGTTGGGGTCTCTGCCAAAGAGGATGGAGGCGATAGCGGTGTCGTGCGGGGAAATTCCCGGGAGCGGATGGCCGCTGTCGTAGAAAGTGACGGGCGTATTCTGCAGGCAGCGATGTGCGAAATCGGGGCGATAATCGTTCAGTGGCGTCTCGTCGAGATAGGTGATGCTCCTGCAGACGAGGGCGATGTTGACTTCCTTGCCGGTGAGTGCGGGCACAGCGTTCCTGAGTGCATAGACGCCGGCGTGGTTGAGGCCGAGGGGCTGGAGCGGCGTGAAGTCGTCGGCGGCAGCGCTTAGAGAGAGTGCAAGGATGCAGAGCGCACCTGCCATTAGCTTTTTTCCGGCGGTGTATAGCATTACCCGACCCCAAAGGCGGCTGGCGTCTTACAGGCCGGCCAAACTGGTCCGGCTCCACTCGGACATCAGCAGCCGCGCCTCGACAACCACGATTACTTTTCATTATCATAGCAGAAATGACGGGGGATTTCAAGCAAATAATGCTTAGAGTGCGGCAAAAAAGGCTGTTTTTAGTATTGAAAACGAGGGTAGGGAAATGTTGTTGAGAAATCTTGCCTTTATCGGGCGGTGCTGCTATACTCTGGCAGCATTAGCGTCCTTATAAATGAAGGAGCCGAAGCAGGTATGAAGACTATACTGGATTCCGGGCAGATAAAGCGGACGATTGGTGATCTGCGGGACCAGATTCTGTCGGAGAACGCGGGCGATACGGAGATAGCTACGATTGGGATACGCAGCAGGGGCGAAATACTGGCGGTGAGGCTGTCGGAGGAATTGTCGGCGGCGCTGGGTCGGGACGTTCCGTGCGGGACGCTGGACATAACGCTCTATCGGGACGACCTGAATTCGCCCGAAGGGATTGGCCAGCCGGAGGTTCGGACGACGGAGATCGGTTTTGACATAAACGACAAGATAATCATTTTAGCGGACGACGTTCTCTACACGGGGCGCTCAGCACGGGCTGCGATGGATGCGCTGATAGACCTGGGCAGGCCGCGAGCGATACGGCTGGCGGTGCTTGTGGACAGGGTAGTCGGGCGAGAGTTTCCGATACAGGCGGACTACGCCGGCTATAAGAGCGATGCGGCGTCCGGGGAGCGGGTGCAGGTTAGATTCGTGGAGTGCGACGGGAAGGACGAGGTTGTGATAGAGTAGTGAATATCGAATATCGAATATGGAAATACGAGTTGCGATGTTATGGCATTGATGCGCAAGAGTAGGCAGTTGAGGTGGGACCGGAAGCACCTGCTTGGGCTGCGGGACCTGAGCGCTGAGGAGATCTCATTTATTCTTGATACTGCGAAGGGTTTCGAGGAGGTCAGCAGGCGGTCGGTGAAGAAGGCTCCGCCGCTGCGTGGTAAAGTGGTGGTGAATCTTTTCTTCGAGGACAGCACGCGGACGCGGAACAGCTTTGCGTTGGCGGCGAGCCGGCTCAGCGCCGACGTTATCGAGTTTACGGAGAAGGTGAGCTCCGTTAGCAAGGGGGAGACCCTTCTGGATACAGCGCGGAACCTGGAGGCGCTGGGGATCGATATCGTAGTGCTGCGGCACAGCGCCGGCGGTGCGCCTCGCTTCTTGAGCAGGAATATCAA
>JAFGTU010000332.1 GCA_016933985.1 Sedimentisphaerales bacterium
GCGTCGCTGCGGTGATGCCAGGCGTTGGCGTAAAGCGCCGAGCTGTGAAACTGAACGGCGGCACGCTTTGTAACCTGGTAAAGCCATTCCTTGGCCGCAACAGAGACTATCGCCGCTATCAGCACGCTGACGTGAAAGGAAGTGGCCTCGTCTCTGGCGATAGAGAGGGTCGCGTGGTAGATCATCATCCCCCCTACCAAGACCAGGACAATGGCAACTGCCGCCGCGGCAAACGTCTCGAGCCGCCCGTGCCCGTATGGATGGCTCTGGTCCGGCTTCTTCGAACCGAAGTAGATACCCACAAGCACGGCCCCATCGGTAGCAAGATCGGACAACGAATGAATCGCGTCTGCGACCAGCGCAAGCGAGCCCGTCAGCAGACCGACGACAAGCTTGAT
Source organism: Sedimentisphaerales bacterium (assembly GCA_016933985.1). Classification (GTDB taxonomy): domain Bacteria; phylum Planctomycetota; class Phycisphaerae; order Sedimentisphaerales; family Anaerobacaceae; genus JAFGCD01. The sequence continues at coordinate 399 of JAFGTU010000332.1, forward strand.
CGCAGACAGGCCTATATTCGTCGCTATACTCAGATACGTAACCGATTTCATGCCCTTGGTGGCGTTCTTTTGCTTGCTGCTCTGCATCGCTGCCTCAGCCCAACAACTCGCTTCGAATCTTCATTACCGCATCGATATATCCTTGTGCGATCTCACGGTCCTTGGCTTCCACAATGGCCCGCATTACAGGCTCGGTATTGCTCGACCTGATATGCACCCATCCGTCGTCAAAGTCAAACCGGCAGCCGTCGCTCGTATCCAGCCTGGCATCGGCGAAAGCCGCTTTCGCCCGATCCAGAATCTGCCGCGCCTGGCCCGCATCGGCCGCAAACTTCGTCTTGGTCATGTAATAGCCGCCTATATCGGCAACCACTTCGGAAACGCTCATCCCGGTCTCAGCCATAAGTTGCAAAACAAGAGCTATGCCGACAAGGCTGTCGCGAACCGGGCTTACGCGCAAATCGATTATCCCGCCATTGCCCTCGCCCCCGATAACGCAGTTATTTTCAAGCATCGCCGCTGCGACATTGGCCTCGCCTACGGGCGTCCGGATGACCTCACAGCCGGCCTTTCGCGCCACGTCGTCTATCATCCTTGACGTCGAAAGATTCGTTGCAGCCTTGCCCGTCCGCTTGCTGAAGATATGCTTTGCCGCCATTGCCAGCGTATATTCCTCGCTGATGTACCTGCCGGCCTCATCCACAATCGCCAGCCGGTCTGCATCGGGGTCCTGCGCAAAGCCGATCTCGGCCCTCTCTGCCTTCACAGCCGCACAAAGCTCCGTTAGATTCTCCGCAATCGGCTCAGGCGTGTGCGCGAATAGGCCCGTAGGTTCACCGTTTATGGCCGATACGCGGCAGCCAAGCTCGGCGAGAAGCTTCTTTGCAATACCACCTCCCGCACCGTTCACGCTGTCCAAAACAACCTTGAATCGCTTTGCAGAGACAGCTTCTTTGTCAACAATTGCCAGGACTTTCTTTATGTGAGTGGCGTCTGCCTGCTCATTGAGAATTGTCCTGCCTCGCCGCGCCGAATCAACAGGATCAAACCGCTTATCAAGAAAGCGCTGCTTGATTCTCGCTGCGGCATCCACCGGCGGCGCCACTGCATTGCCAAGCAGCAGTTTTATCCCGTTGTACTGAATCGGGTTGTGCGAAGCTGTGATAATCACTCCCCCGGCACAATCCAAGTGCGTAACCATAACGCCCACCGTGGGCGTCGGAACGAGCCCTACGTCAATTACGTCGATCCCGACGCCACACAGTCCTTCCGCAACCGCCGACGCCAGCATTGGGCCGCTGCCGCGTGAATCCCTCCCGATGCAGACGGACAATCTGCCGGCACGTTTGCCCACCCCGCCGCTCTTCAGGAATGTGCCGAACGCCCGCCCGTAGTCGGCGGCAACTCGCTCCGTTAGGTTCTCGCCGACGATGCCGCGCAAACCGCTGATGCTTATTATTAGTTGCTCCCGCAAATTACTCCAGCCTGCACATATAGATCTCGTTAACGAAGTCCAGTTCCCCCAGCTCCTCGACGGCCTTCGCGTCGGGCTCTTTGTCGAGACTCACGACAAGGGCCGCCTTTCGCTCAGCCGGCTTCTGACCGACCCCCATCGTGCAGATGTTGATATCGTGCCTACCGCAAACCGTACCCACCGCACCGATAACGCCGGGCTTGTCGTCGTTAAAAATCACCAGAACCGCACCATGCGGCGTCATCTCAATATTGAATCCGTCTATCTCAATTATCCTAAGCAGCCTCGCCCCGAAAACCGACCCGGTTACTGTGCGCGTAACCTTGTCGGTGACAACCTTCGCGCTGAAGCTCGATGCCACGTCCTTTGCCTCGACATTCTTAGTCTCGTCTATGCTTATCCCGCGCTCCTTCGCCAGAACCGAAACATTGACAACATTCAAAGGCAAATCGAAGTGCTTCTGCAGTAACCCTATTGCGAAATTAAGCGTCACCGACTGCACATCCATCTCGGCGATCGAACCGCGATACTGCACTTGGACCTCCTTGACGTGCCCCGGCGCAATCGTGCTCAGGAGCTTCCCGATTCGCCGAGACAGCTCGGCATACTGGCTCACAATCGCCGGTGCCGCCCCGCTCGTTGACGGTGCATTCAGCGCATTTCTAATCGGGCCCCCTTTAATCGCGTCAACAAGGATTTGTGCCGCCTCAACCGCCACCTCAATCTGCGCCTCTTCCGTGCTCGCGCCCAGGTGCGGCGTGACAACACATCTCTCAGACTCCGCAAAACGTCTGTTCTCCGGAGGCTCCTTAGGAAACACATCTAGTGCCGCGCCTGCGACGCGACCCCGAGTCAAAGCATCGTAGAGCGCGTCTTCGTTGATAATTCCGCCCCGCGAGCAGTTGACTAATCGCACCGTCGGCTTCATTATCTCAATCTGCTCGGACCCGATCATATTCAGAGTCTGTTCATTTTTCGGCACATGCAGGCTGATATAGTCGGCCTCTTTGAAGACCCTTGTGAGGTCTTCGGTAACCTCGATACCGAGTTTGTCCGCATTTGCAGGGGCCGCCAGTGGGTCGTATCCGAGAATCTTCATATTGAACCCTTTGGCCATTGCAGCCACCGCCAGCCCGATCCTCCCCAGACCGATCAGACCGAGCACCTTGTTGTTTAACTGGTTGCCCATGTATTTCTTTCGATCCCAGGCGCCGCCCTTGAGGCTGTTGCACGCCGGCACAACGTTGCGGCTCATCGCAAGCATCAACGCCATCGTGTGCTCGGCCGCGCTGAGCGTATTGCCGCCCGGCGTATTCATTACGAGAACACCCTTCCGGGTCGCCGCCGCAACGTCAATATTATCCACGCCCACCCCCGCACGCGCTACGCCTTTCAGCTTGCCGGGATTCCCCAGGACCTTGGCAGTTACCTTCGTATCGCTCCGGATAATCAGCCCGTCGTACTCACCGATAATCCCAGCCAGTTCCTCTTCGCCAACCCCGGTCTTAACGACCGCCTCGACCCCTTCGATTGAATTGAGAAGGTCGATCCCCTCCTTTGCCAGCTTGTCTGTGATCAACACTCTAATCATTACTAAACTCCGAAAAACCGTTTACTTATGTCCGACTATTTGCCGCCAGGGCCCTGGCTAATGTTACCGCCCACCCGGCTGCAATTACTATTATCAAAGCCAGTATCACATATCGCAACTTCACTTGATAGAACAGAGAATCCAAAGCCCCATAGTATATCCCAAAAACAGCCGTCAGCAAAGCCAAAAAGAACGCAACAATCATAATGCTGCACATCAGAGCCGCAGCCGGTTGAATATAGAACGCCTCAAAGACTCTGCCCCGCGCAAAGGCAAGCGCCGAATGCGTCATCCCGCACGTCGGGCACGGAAGCCCGTGCCTCTGCTTGAAACCGCACGGATCGAGCCATACGTCAGGATCAATTACGCCCGCCGCCATCAGACCGAACAGAACGAATAACCCCCCCAACACAGCCAGAACAATCCCCGCCCGAACACGCTGCCGCCTTGTTGCCGGAACAAATATTTTCGATGCATTTACCTCTTGGTTTGTTTGCATAGCTCCGGTAGAATATAAAGGAAGAATGCTTATGTCAACTTTCAGGACTCGTTAGGATATGGTATTGGACCACGGAAACTTAAGCAGAATGCTCGAAACGGCTGTCGTCGCCGCCAGGCTCGCAGGCCAGAAGGCTATGGAGGATATGGACTTCGTCAAGGCATCCGTCAAAAACGGCGTCGAAATGGTTACCCAGGCCGATTCTCGATGCCAGCAAATAATAATCGAGAGAATCAAGGAGACCTACCCCGACCACGGCTTTATCGCCGAGGAAGGCGA
>JAFGTU010000333.1 GCA_016933985.1 Sedimentisphaerales bacterium
CTCAACCGCCCCGGCAAGCCGACAGACCTCGACGGAACGGTCGTCTTCCTCGCCTCCGACGCCTCCGAGTATATTACTGGCCAGATAATCCTCGTTGACGGCGGCTTCACCACCGGCACAACAAAAGCAATAGTCTGACACCTCTGCCCTTCTATAACCTTTACGAAAGTCTGGCGCTGATGATGACACTATCCTTGAGAACTGGCTCAACGACACGGCAAAGCTGGTTACCGTGCACGATTAGGCATCGGTTTTAGCGGGCGTTGGATTGATTATCTGCTGGGGGCTGAAACTGTTTCGGGCGTAATCAGGACCTCGAAGACCTTGCCGCGGCGTATTCGGCGGACGTTAAACTCGAGGCGCTCGGTCTTCAACCTGTGGTCAACGGCGGGGATATGGCCGATCTGTTTTATAATCCAATCGGACAGGTTGCCGTCGCAAGACAGGCCGGGGACGCTGAGCTTCTCGGCGAGGCTGCGCATCGGAACGCCTCCGCCGACAATCCAGACGCCCTTGCTTAATGGGTGTATCATCTTTGGGAGCTTGTCGAATTCATCCTCAAGCTCGCCGACGAGTTCCTCGACAAGGTCCTCCAGGGTAATAAGGCCGACACTGCGCCTATTGGTATCCTGAACAAGGGCCATGTGCTCGTGCTCATCGACGAATGCCTTCAAAAGCTGCTGACAGGGCGTATCTTCGCATACAAGGTGGAGCGGGCGAATAATGCCCTTCAGGGTCGGGTCGGCGGGGTTGGTTCGCATTCGATAGACAAGCTCCTTGAAGTTGACGTAGCCGACGACCTTATCTCGGTCGTTACCTTCAATGACGGGAAAGCGGGTGTGCGGGTCCAGATGAGCCGTAATTATCGCCTGGGTGAGCGTCTGGGAGTCCGACAAGAAGGTTATCTGCTCGACCGGAATCATAAGGTCCTTCGCGGTCTTATGCGAGAGCATTGTCACGCCTGTAATAATACTTGCCTGTTTGGCGGATATCTGGTTCGAGAGTCGAGCGTAGCCGGCCAGGGCAACGATCTCATCAAGGGTGGCGGCATGTTTAGCTGCGCGTTTTTTTTCAAAGGGCCTGTTCACGAATCGCAACAGGTTTATGACGGGACGCAGGGCGACGGCAAGAACACGCAGCGGCCGCGCGCCTCGCTCCATAATGACGACGTTGAAATGCACGCCGAGCGATTTCGGCAGTATCTCGGTAAACTGCAGCATCAGATAAGTGAATACGGCTGAAGATATACCGATGAATTTCTCGCCGACAAGCAGGGCCACCTCGGCGCCGACTATCGTTGCTCCCACGGTGTGTGCGATGGTATTCAGGGTAAGGATAGCCGTGACAGGCATCTCGATTCTTTCTTTGAAGCCCCGGATAACGTTGCCGATCCTCGGCCTACGTTTTTCCAATGCCGCCAGTTCTCCCGGCGATAGACTCAACAGTGCAGCCTCCATCAGTGAACAAACAGCCGATATGCTCAGTGCCGTCATCGCTCCGATTATGAGTGCGACAATACTGCCTTGCGAATTCATTTCCTGACCCCACAGATTGAAGCTCGCCGATCTCTGGTAACTAAATCGTCGATGGTGAATAGGCGGTTACTATGACGCATACTATACTCGTGGAGACAGCCTGTCAAGATAAAACCGCACTCCCGCTGTGAAGAGGATCTGATAAAAGTGGTTGGCAAAGAGGACGGGACGGTTTATAGTATTCTGCTGTTGTTGTATGGCATGATTATGTTTACGGAAGTGGTTGTGGCATTTTGCAAGGAGTAATCACGATGGTAAAGACGAGAATTGGTCGTAATCAGGCGGTTTGTCTGGGTCTTGTTGTTGCGGTTTTGCTGGCGCTTGGCGCGAGCAGGGTCTTTGCGGATATAAAGCTGCCGGCGATTATCGGCGACGATATGGTCCTGCAGCAGGGTAAGGCGGTGGCTATCTGGGGGTGGGCCGATCCGGATGAAGAGATTATGGTCTCTGCGAGCTGGCAGTCAATGCAGTGGGGCGTCAAGGCGGATAAGGACGGCAAGTGGCGGTTCAACGTGACTTCGCCGAAGGCCGGCGGGCCTTACGAGATTACCCTGAAAGGGAAGAATACGATAACGATCAGGAATATTTTGGTCGGCGAGGTGTGGGTGGGTTCGGGCCAGTCCAATATGCAGATGTCGGTTCAATCGTCGGCCAATTCGCAAGAGGAGATCGCCGCGGCCAAGTACCCCAGGATTCGCCTGTTTAGCGTCGAGCGTGAAGTTGCGGACAAGCCGAAAGATGACTGCAAGGGCAGATGGATAGAGTGCAGCCCGGAGTCAGTGCCCGGCTTCTCGGCGGCGGCTTATTTCTTCGGGCGGGAATTGCACAAGGAACTGGGTATTCCTATCGGCCTGATTCATACATCCTGGGGCGGCACGCCCGCTGAAGCCTGGACCACCAGAGAGATGCTCGACAGCGACGACGATTTCAAGCCTATCTTAATACGGTTCGATGAGGCGGTCGCAAAGTACCCGCAGGCCAAGGCCGACTATGATGAGAAGATCAAGCAGTGGCAAGAGGCGGCCAAGAAGGCCAAGGCCGAAGGAACAAATCCTCCCGGCAGACCGGGCGGCCCGCCGTTCGGGCCGGGGAATCCGCATTCACCCGCCGGTCTTTATAACGCGATGATAGCTCCCCTGATTCCCTACGGCATTCAGGGAGCGATATGGTACCAGGGCGAGTCGAATGCCGGCAGGTC